>JBBAGC010000037.1:0-10832 GCA_041655115.1 Spirochaetota bacterium
ATGTTAGAATATATGATGAAAATGACACAGAGATAAGCCTTGCTGAATGGAGCGAAGGTTTTATAAAGCCAAAAAGAAGGATTCCTATAGGAACTCTGGAGAATGTTGATACAGAGTAAGGGATAAACCCTTTTACAGGGTTCAGGTTTTTAATATTAAAAATAAGGTTTAAGGAAGAATCATGAGGGACTTTAACGATTTCAGTTCTATTCAGATTAAGCTTGCTTCACCGGATATGATCAGGGAATGGTCCTATGGTGAAGTAAAAAAGCCGGAAACAATAAACTACAGAACTCTCAAGCCTGAAAGAGATGGTTTGTTCTGTGAAAAGATTTTTGGCACAACAAAAGAGTGGGAATGCTATTGCGGAAAATTTAAGTCTATAAGATATAAGGGTGTAGTCTGCGACAGGTGTGGCGTTGAAGTGACACACTACAAAGTACGAAGAGAAAGGGGCGGGCATATTGAACTTGCTGCTCCGGTTGCTCATATATGGTATTATAGATCAGTGCCTTCCCGTATGGGGCTGCTTCTTGATCTTACTGTTAATGCTTTAAAATCAGTGCTTTATTATGAAAAGTATATTGTAATTGATCCAGGCAGTGCAGAAACAGAGGATATAAAAGCCGGTGATATTATTGATGAAGATACATACTATGATCTTTATGAAAAGTATGGTGATGATTTTGTTGCATCAATGGGAGCAGAGGCAATAAAAGATATGCTCATGAATATTGATCTTGATGAGCAATCCAGGGATTTAAGAGCTGAGATAGACAGCAAATCAGCCAGAGATGCTAAAATTGATAAAAAAATGATCAGGCGTCTTGAAGTAATAGAATCCTTTAAAGAATCAGGCAATAGACCTGAGTGGATGATTCTTGATGTAGTGCCTGTGATTCCTCCTGAGCTAAGACCCATGGTACAGCTGGATGGAGGAAGGTTTGCCACATCTGATCTTAATGACCTTTACAGAAGGGTGATAAATAGAAATAACAGGCTTAAAAGACTCCTCATGCTTCGTGCACCTGAAATTATAGTAAGGAATGAAAAGCGAATGCTCCAGGAGGCTGTTGACGCACTCTTTGATAACAGCAGAAGAAAGAGGGCTGTTAAAGGGAAAGGGAATCGCCCACTTAAATCATTAAGCGATATGCTTAAAGGAAAACAGGGACGTTTTAGACAGAATCTGCTTGGAAAGAGAGTGGATTATTCCGGTCGTTCAGTAATTGTTGTGGGACCTGAACTAAAGCTTCATCAGTGTGGCTTGCCCAAGAAAATGGCAATTGAGCTTTTTAAGCCTTTTATAATGAAGAGGCTTGTTGACAAGGATTTTGTGCAAAATATAAAGTCAGCCAAAAAAATGGTGGAAGCGGAAAAAGACGAGGTTTGGGAAGTGCTTGAAGAGGTTATAAGTGAGCACCCTGTTCTTCTTAATCGTGCTCCTACCCTTCACAGATTAGGCATACAGGCTTTTGAACCAGTGCTTGTGGAAGGAAAGGCTATAAAGCTTCATCCTCTGGTATGTCATGCCTATAATGCCGACTTTGACGGTGATCAAATGGCAGTACACGTGCCTCTTTCACCCAGGGCGCAGCTTGAGTGCTGGACACTTATGCTTTCAACAAACAATCTCCTTTCACCTGCTAATGGGCATCCTGTGGTTTCTCCATCTCAGGATATAGTACTTGGTATTTATTATTTAACAGATATGATTCTGGGAAGCAAGGGTGAAAACAAGGTTTTTGATACACTTCCCGATGTTTTGCGTGCAATAGATCATGATCAGATAAAATACAGAACTAAAATCAGGTTCTGGATGGATGATGACTGGGTTGAAACAACAGCAGGAAGGCTGATCTTTAATGATATACTCCCTGACTCTTATCCCTTTATTAATTCTGTTGCAACGGATAAGACTGTTTCAGGAATTATCGCAGATGTATTTAAAAAATATGGGCCTAATGTTACAGTAAAGATGCTTGATGACATTAAGGATATGGGTTACCATTTTTCTACCCGTTTTGCTCCTACTATTTCCATGTCTGATATTATCATACCTGAAGAAAAGAAGGAAATTATTGCCTATGAGGATAAAAAAGTAGAAGGTATTGAAAATGAATATAGAAACGGCTATATAACAGATGAAGAAAGGTATAACCGTGTTATTAACCTTTGGACAGAAGCAAATGAAAAAATTGCAGATGTAATGTTTAAAGGATTTGAAAGCGAACATGCAGGGCATAATCCTGTTTATATTATGGCTGTGTCAGGAGCAAGGGGCAGCAAGCAGCAAATAAGGCAGCTTGCAGGCATGAGGGGACTCATGGCCAAGCCAAGTGGTGAAATTATTGAGGTTCCTATTCGCGCCAATTTTAAAGAAGGTTTAAATGTTCTTGAATATTTTATTTCAACAAATGGAGCAAGAAAGGGATTGGCTGATACTGCTCTTAAAACAGCTGATGCCGGATATTTGACAAGACGCCTTGTGGATATTGCACAGGATGTGGTAATAAATGAAATTGACTGTGGCACAACTGTTGGGATTGATATTTATGCAATTAAAGAGGGTGACACAATAATAGATTCCTTAGGCTCCAGAGTGCTTGGAAGAACCCTTCTTTATGATTTGATAAATCCTGTTACAAATGAAACCCTTGCAAAAGCTGATGAGGTGATTGATGAGGATATTGCTGATATAATAGATGAAATTGAAATAGATTCCATTGAAATACGTTCAGTGCTTACATGTGAATCAAGACATGGTGTATGTGCTAAATGTTATGGCAGGAATCTTGCTTCAGCCAGACCAGTAGAAATAGGAGAGGCTGTGGGAATTATTGCAGCGCAATCAATTGGGCAGCCAGGAACACAGCTTACAATGCGTACTTTCCATATTGGCGGGGTAGCGTCCACAGCTGTTGAAGAGAGTGAAATTAAATTAGCCTATCCTGTTTTTATTAAGGATATTACCTCCAAGATGATTCAAACCGAAGAGGATAAAATCATTACTGTAAGAAGGGGATATCTTATTATTCAAAGAATTATTTCTGATATTGATATTAAGGCCAAGTCAGAGTTTGTTGTTAATGACGGTGAAAAGGTTTATGCAGGCAAAGTATTTGGCACATCCCAGGCTGGAGAGGAGTATAAGGCTGCTAATACAGGATTTCTTAAAATAGAAAAGAAAAAAGCCTATATTCTTGGAGATCCCTATTCCATACCTATTAATGTGGGAACTGAGATAGTTGGTGATTTGGAATTTGATAAAAAGAGCGGGACTTATGAGCCTGTGCAAAGACCGTATGCTTCAAATGAAATAGTTGCACAGTTTGATCCATGGTTTGAGCCTATTCTTACGGAAATAACAGGAAGGGTGGAATTTGTTGATGTAGAGCTGAATAAAAGTTTACTTGAGGACGAAGATTCGGTTTCCGGGGTTAAAAAACGGGTAATTGTTGAATATAAAACTGAAAAGCTTCAACCAAGTGTTAATATCTATGGAACAGGAACAGAGCCTACTACCTATCTTTTACCAAAGGGCGCTAACCTTATGGTTTATGACGGAGATACTGTTAATGCAGGTAGTGTTCTTGCCAAGATCCCAAGGGGTGCAGAAAAGACCAAGGATATTACAGGTGGATTGCCCAGGGTTGCAGAGCTCTTTGAAGCGCGTACACCCAGGGATGCTGCAACGCTTTCAGCCATAGATGGACATGTCACAATTGGTGACACTGTTAAGAATAAAAGAAAGATAATTGTTACTTCTGAGGATGAAACAGTTAAGGAATATTCAATTCCTGTTTCTAAATTCCTGCGCGTTCAGGATAAAGACTGGATTGCCAAGGGCGAGAAAATTGATGATGGTCCAGTGGATCCTCATGAAATTCTTAAAATTAAAGGACCCAGAGAGCTTCAGAAGTTTCTTGTTAATGAAGTACAGGCTGTTTACAGGCTGCAGGGTGTTGCAATCAATGACAAGCATATTGAAGTTATTGTAAGGCAAATGCTAAGAAAGGTAAGGCTGACTGATCAGGGCGATTCAAACTTTGTGATTGAGCAGGTTGTTGATAAGTTCGACTTTATAGAAGAGAATGAAAGAGTGGTTTCTGAAGGAGGCAAGCCTGCTTCTGCAATGCCTGTACTTATGGGTATTACAAAGGCAGCTCTTAATACTGAGTCCTTTATATCAGCTGCGTCTTTTCAGGAAACTACACGTGTTCTTACAGATGCAGCAATAAAAGGAAAGGTTGACCATTTACGCGGGTTAAAGGAGAATGTAATTATTGGACACCTTATACCTGCGGGCACAGGAGCCAGGATTTACGAAAATATTGATATTTATCAGGAAGTAGAGGGAGATCTGGATGGGGTAGATACAGGGGCTGAGGAAACAGTTCAGGTTGTTGATCTTCCGGAAGAGGCCTCTGTTGATGCAAAAAGCGTTGAAAATGGAGTTGAAAACTGATTCAATTCTAATATTTGCTTGACAAAAACAGGCCTGAATTAAGGATAAAATAAATTATGTATGTGAAGTTTTTTCAAATTAAATTTGAAGACATTATAAAAATTTTAGGATATGGAGTAAGGGGTTCAAATGCCAACAATTAATCAATTAATAAGAAAGGGGAGGGAGCATAAAGCTAAAAGTTCCAAGTCTCCAGCATTAAAGGAGTGTCCTCAAAAAAGAGGAGTTTGTACAAGGGTTATGACCTTTACTCCTAAAAAACCTAACTCTGCTTTAAGAAAAGTGGCAAGGGTGAGGCTTACAAACGGCATAGAGGTAACAGCATATATATCAGGTATTGGCCACAATCTGCAGGAGCACTCAGCAGTTCTTATTCGCGGAGGGAGAGTAAAGGACCTTCCTGGTGTAAGGTATCATATTGTAAGAGGTACCCTGGATTCACTTGGCGTAGCCAATAGGAAAAAGAGCCGTTCCAAGTATGGAGCAAAAAGGCCAAAAGCTTAAGCTGTAAAATTTAATAATTGAACTTTTAAAGAGGATATATTTATGCGCAGAAGGAGACCTGTAAAAAGGGAAGTATTGCCAGACCCTAAATATGGAAGTAAACTGGTATCAAAGTTTGTAAGCTGTATGATGCTTGAAGGTAAAAAAGGTGTTTCAGAAACAATTTTTTATAAAGCAATGGATATAATTGAAAAGAAATCTCAAAAGGATCCGGTTGAAGTTTTTATCCAGAGTCTGGAAAATGCAAAACCCCTTGTTGAGGTAAAATCAAGACGAGTTGGTGGAGCTACATATCAGGTTCCTATAGAGGTAAGACCGGAAAGACGACAGGCTCTTGGTATCAGGTGGATAATAAATTATTCAAGAAACAGATCTGAAAAAACCATGTATGAGCGCTTGGCAGGAGAGCTTATGGATGCATATAATAATACAGGTGCAACTATAAAGAAAAAGGAAGAAACTCATAAAATGGCAGAGGCAAACAAGGCTTTCGCTCATTATAAGTGGTAATATTTAATATAAGTTTTTTGTCTGCCAAATACCAGGGTTACGCCTGGTATTTGGTGTTTTATCAGTATCTCGTAAAATTATTAACAAGGTTACAGGATGTCAAGAAAACTACCAATAGGGAGAACCAGAAACATAGGGATTATGGCGCATATTGACGCTGGTAAAACAACCCTTACTGAAAGAATCCTTTTTTATACAGGGAAAACCCATAAAATGGGTGAGGTTCATGATGGTAATGCTGAAATGGACTGGATGGTACAGGAAAAGGAGCGTGGTATTTCTATAACTGCAGCTGCAACAACATGCGTGTGGAATAATACAATAATAAATATTATTGATACTCCAGGACACGTGGATTTTACAATTGAAGTTGAAAGAAGCTTAAGGGTTCTTGACTCTGCTATTGCTGTTTTTGATGGTGTTGCTGGTGTTGAGCCGCAGAGTGAAACTGTATGGCGCCAGGCTAATAAGTACAAGGTTCCCCGTATATGCTTTATAAATAAAATGGACAGGGTTGGGGCGCATTACAGTCGGTGTATTGAAATGATAAGGGATCGCCTGTTTGCCGAGCCTCTTCCTCTTCATCTGCCTGTTGGTGCTGAATCGGATTTTAAGGGTGTTGTTGATCTTGTTCAAATGAAAACACTGCTTTGGGACGATGAAGATGGCAAGGAGTTTGTAACCTCGGAAATTCCCCAGGAATATGCTGATAAAGCAGCAGAGATGAGAGAGCAGCTTATAGAAAAGCTCTCTGATTATGATGATCTGATAATGGAAAAATTTTTAGAAGGCCAGGAGCCTGAAGAATCTGAAATAAAAGAAGCAATAAGAAAAGGCGTAATTGCAAACAGGATTTTTCCTGTACTGTGCGGATCTGCACTTAAAAACAAGGGGGTGCAGGCTGTTCTTAATGCTGTTGTTGATTATTTGGCTTCTCCAAAGGATATTCCTGCTGTAGAAGGCCATGATGTTCGTGAAACAGAAAAAATTATAATGCGCCAGGCTGATGACAAGGAGCCTTTTTGTGCACTGTTGTTCAAGATAATGACAGACCAGCATGTGGGCAAGCTTTCATATATGCGGGTTTATTCAGGTACAGGAAAAGCAGGGGATCAGTTTCTCAATGCCAGTACTGGCAAAAAGGAAAGAATAAACAGATTTTTAAAGATGCACGCCAATCACAGGGAAGAGGTTGATTCTGTTTATACTGGAGAAATTATTGCTGCTGTAGGTCTTAAAAGCGGAAGAACGGGTGATACCATGTGTGCACCTGATTCTCCGATTCTTCTTGAAAAAATTGATTTTCCCGAACCAGTAATATCTGTTGCAATAGAGCTGAAATCCAAAGCTGATGAGGAAAAGCTTAATATTGCACTT
Source organism: Spirochaetota bacterium (assembly GCA_041655115.1). Taxonomy (GTDB): domain Bacteria; phylum Spirochaetota; class UBA4802; order UBA4802; family UBA5550; genus JBBAGC01. Next base: position 6,860 of record JBBAGC010000037.1, read on the forward strand.
TCCCGCCTTATTGATGAGGATCCTACATTCAGGTCAAATATAAGCCCTGATACAGGACAGCTGATAATATCAGGGATGGGAGAGCTTCATCTTGATATAATTGTGGATCGTTTGCTCAGGGAGTTTAATACTCCTGCCAATGTAGGCAAGCCCCAGGTGACCTATAAGGAAACAGTTACAGCAGAAGCTGTTGCAGAGGAGTCTTATGACAAGCAGATAGGCGGTAAGGATAACTATGGGCACGTTAAAATATCTGTTGCTCCTGCAGGTCGGGGCAAGGGGCTTGTTTTTGTTAACAAGCTGACAGAATCGGATTTGCCAGCCCATTTTATCAGGGAAATTGAAGCTGGTTTTTCTGATTCCATGCAAGGGGGAGTGCTTGCTGGTTACAAAATGGAAGATGTAGAGGTTTCATTGCTTGAGGCAGATTATAATGAGTTGAAATCAACAGAAATGGGTTATAGAATTGCAGCAAATATGGCTTTTAAAGAAGCTTCAAAAAAGGCTGCGCCAACCTTAATGGAGCCTATAATGAAGCTTGAGATTGTTTCTCCGGATGAATATACCGGTGATATAATAAATGATTTAAATTCAAGAAGGGGTAAAATTGAGAATATTGATTTTAGAGGGGATTTAAAAGTAGTTGATGCTTTTATACCTCTTTCAGAGACTTTTGGCTATGCAACTGCCATAAGATCAATGAGTCAGGGCAGGGCTACACAGAATCTTCAGTATTCTCATTACGAGAATGTCCCTGAAAGCGTAATGAACAGGATAATAGGGCGAATAAGCGGATTAATTTCTTAGAAAAAAGATTTTTTGTTTTACAAAATAAAGCAATGTTTTAGATTCTGTCCAATTAGAAATAATATGAGATTTCTGTTAAAATATCTCTTTTTTGTTGAAAAGCAGGGCAGTTTTAAATATTTTAAAGATTACAGACTGTTTTTAATTAATTTGCTTGACAGAATAACAAGTTTTTTTTTATTTCAAAAACTTGCTTTCTAAAAAGTTACGGGTGTCGTATGTAAATGTAGTGCAATTTTTTTGTTGCAAGATTTATTTGATATAAAGTAATTATGAGAAAACATTAAAATAGTTAAGGAGAATTCTAATGGCAAAGGCAAAATTTGAAAGGACTAAACCGCATATTAACGTGGGAACTATAGGTCATATTGACCACGGTAAAACTACTTTGACAACAGCAATAACAAAGGTATTTCATGTAGCTTACGGAACAGGTAAGTCCATGAACTTTGATGAAATTGATAATGCACCTGAGGAAAAACAGAGAGGTATAACTATTGCTACTTCTCACCAGGAGTATGAAACTCCAAACAGACACTATGCTCATGTTGATTGTCCAGGACACGCTGACTACATCAAGAACATGATTACTGGTGCTGCGCAGATGGATGCAGCAATTCTTGTAGTTGCTTCAACTGACGGAGCAATGCCTCAAACAAGAGAGCACGTTCTTCTTGCTCATCAGGTAAACGTTCCTCAGATTCTTGTTTTTCTCAACAAAGTTGATATGCTTGACCTTGCTGATAGAGCTGAAATGGTAGAGCTTGTTGAAATGGAAATAAGAGAGCTTCTTTCCAATAATGATTTTCCAGGAGACGATGTGCCTGTTATAGCTGGTTCAGCTCTCAAGGCTCTTGAGGCAGCAGATGCAGGGAATAAAGACGATGAGTGGTTTCAATCAGTAATTAAGCTTGGTGAAGCTCTTGATTCATATGTTGCTGAGCCTCAGCGTGCAACAGACAAGCCTTTTCTTATGCCAATAGAGGACGTATTCTCTATTACAGGAAGGGGAACTGTTGTTACTGGCAGAATTGAAAGAGGAATTGTAAAGACCGGTGAAGAGATTGAAATAATAGGCTTTACTGAAACAAGAAAGTCTGTTTGTACTGGTGTTGAAATGTTTAGAAAAATTTTAGACGAAGGTAGAGCAGGTGATAATGTTGGCTGTCTTCTTAGAGGTGTAGCTAAGGAGGATGTTGAAAGAGGTCAGGTTCTTGCCAAGCCAGGTTCTATTAAGCCACACACCAAGTTTTCAGGAAGGGTTTATATTCTGAAAAAAGAAGAAGGTGGAAGACACACTCCATTCTTCTCTAACTATCGTCCACAGTTCTATATGAGGACAACTGACGTAACAGGAACAATCGAGCTTCCAGCAGGTGTTGAAATGGTTATGCCTGGTGATGATATAGAAATGATTGTTACCCTTATTACACCGGTTGCTTTGGAAGAAGAGCTTAGATTTGCAATCCGTGAAGGTGGAAGAACAGTTGGAGCTGGTGTAGTTGTAAAGGTTCTTGAGTAAATCAGGTTGATATAAATCAGATAATTGTCAGGTGCTAAAACCTGGCAATTATTATATAAATAATGCGTAAGGTGAAAAGAAGTGGCAAAGCTAACAGGACAGCGAATAAGGGTAAAGTTGAGATCATATGACACAAAATTATTGGATCAGTCAGCTGAAAAAATTGTAAACACAACTAATCGTAGTGGTGCGAAAATAGCAGGGCCGATTCCGCTTCCGACTAAAATCGAGAAGTTTTGCGTTTTAAGATCGCCGCATGTTAATAAAAAAGCAAGGGAACAGTTTGAGATTAGAACTCATAAAAGGTTGATTGATATTATTGATCCGAATTCTGATACAGTAGAAGCTTTGATGAAGCTTGAACTTCCAGCCGGTGTTTCCGTAGATATTAAGTCCTAAGCTATAAATATTTTTAAAAAAATTGAAAAAAGATCCTGAAAGCTGGAGGGTCTTTATAGCTATCTGTAGTAAGAAAGAATTAATTACGATAAGTAGGTTAAGGTGATGAAAAAGGCACTATTAGGTAGAAAAATAGGTATGACACAGTTTATAAAAGAGGATGGTACAGTTGTGCCTGTAACAGCCTGTGAATTGGGTCCTTGTGTGGTGGTACAGAAAAAAAATATTGAAAAAGACGGCTATAGTGCTTTGAAGCTCGGGTTTTGTGATCAAAAGGAAAAAAGAGTTACAAGGCCTATTGCAGAAGACTTGAAAAAGAAAAATATTACCCCTAAGAGATATATGGCAGAAGTTGAAGAGTTTGATGCTTCGATTGAGGTTGGGGCTTACCTGGATTGTAGCATTTTTCAGGAAGATGATACAGTTCATGTAACAGGGATTTCTAAAGGTCATGGTTTTTCCGGTGTTATAAAGAGACACGGTTTTGGTGGCGGACGCGCATCACACGGATCACATTTTCATCGTGCACCAGGTTCAATTGGAGCATGTGCAGATCCTGGTGAAGTCTGGAAGGGGAAAAAAATGCCAGGACGTTTTGGAAATAAAAAAGTTACTGTGAAAAATCTGAAAATAGTTAAAGTACTTCAGGATAAAAATATTGTTTTAATATCCGGAGCTATTCCAGGAAGAAAACACTCTTTGATAAAAGTGACTGAAAAGTAGGGGATTGTAATGAAGGTAGACAAATATTCTATAGATGGAACAAAAATAGGGGAAGTAGAACTTTCTGATGAAATTTTTGGTTCTGAAATTAATGATGTGATTGTTTATGAGTATATTAAAGCAGCAAATGCTAATTTAAGGCAAGGTACTCATTCAGCTAAGGAACGCGCTGAAGTAAGAGGCGGGGGCGCAAAACCCTGGAGACAAAAGGGAACAGGCAGAGCAAGGGTTGGTACTATAAGGTCTCCACTATGGAGAGGTGGTGGTACTATATTTGCTCCCAGTCCACGCGATTACTCAATACAGCTTCCCAAAAAGATTAAGAAAGCGGCTTTTATTTCCATTCTTTCAATTAAAGCAAAAGAAGGCGCAGTTAAAGTAGTAGAAGATTTTACAGCAAGCGGCAAGTCAAAGGAGATAGCTAATATAGGAAAAGCGCTTTCTTTAACAAAGGCTGTAATTGTTTCAGGCAAGGCTGATGCAGATGATTTATTGCTAAAGCGGGCTATAAGGAATCTGCCC
>JBBAGC010000038.1:0-10492 GCA_041655115.1 Spirochaetota bacterium
CCGGTGCCGCCGAACCCGGCGGAGAGGGACGCCGCGAAGGTTATGGCATTGATGGCGGCAGTGCTGTATGCCTCTATGGTGATGTCGCCCGTTGTTTCGACGCCGTCATCGACATTGGCGATAAAAGCCGCGACATTGTTGCTTATCTGGTTGTAGGCCCCGGCAATACCGACGGAAACGGCCACACCGGTGCCGCCGAATCCGGCCGCCAGGGTAGCGGCTCCGACGATCGCCGAAATGCTCGAGGCGTCTTCCGCCCCTATGGTCAGCCTGCCGGCGGTTATGCCGCCACCGCTCATATGGTCGCCTTCGATGAAGGCTTTTACGTCGGTGGCAATCGTATTCATCGCGCCCGCACCGGCGCCGCTGACGGCCACGCCCGATGAGCCGCCGGAAGCAGCCGCGGAACCGGCCACCACCAGGGCGTCGATGGCCTTGCTCGACACCGCCGTAACGGCCACATCACCCACGGCGGTTATACTGGAATTCAACGCGCAGGCCTGCACCTCAACCGGTGACTGCTGCAGGTTGACCTGCCTCCAGAGATCGGTGTTGCCGTAATCCTGGGTGGAAAGCCTAGCGCTGCCGACGGATTCCCAGAGGGTATCGTCGGTATAGTCCTGGACGCCCAGGTTTATGGAACCGCTTGTGCCGACATACCGGTAAATGCTTGCCTCCGTACCGCCGGCATCGTAGCCTTCATTGACTTTTACCAAGTCGCCACTGGCGAGTGTTTGTGTTCCATCGCCGGTCGTATAATCATACAAATCGACTGTTTCACCAATATACTCGTAAACATACCCTTCCCTGACACCCTCTTCGATCTCGACCCGGTCGCCCTTGGTGAGTGTTTGAGGTGTATCACCGGTGGTGTAGCGAGGATCGTAGTCATCCGCCGAGCCAAGGTCCCAGCCGATCAGGTTGGCCGCAAAGGAAACACCGATGGAAACGCCGGCGCTGCCGCCGGCCGACACGGCGGCGGATGCGGCAATGACGACGGCCGTGATGGACGGCATGGCCACCCTGAAAGCATCGCCGTCGCGGGTGATGATGTAGTTCTCACCGCTGACACGGTCCGTCACCGCCCATTCACTGCCCTCGGTGCGCACGGTGACCGCCAGGGATCCGGAATTACCAATGTCCCGGTCACTCAGCTTGCCGGACAAGACATCAAGGAAGGCCTGGTCGTCGGCAATGTCCTGCTCTTCATCGTCTCCCTGGTCGGTGAAGCCGGCATCGTCGAGTTTGGCGGCAAAATCATTTGCGTCGGCCACGGCCACATCCAGGTTGTCCAGCGGTCCTGAACCGGGAATGCTTTCGGCAGTAATCTCCACATCCCCGGCGCCGACCAGAACGCTGCCCTGGACAGAGGAGTTCGTCCGGGTCAGGATGACATTGCCGGCCATGGCGCCGGCGCCGCTGACCGCCGTGCCCCCGATACCGACGGACAGGGAGGCGGCCGCGGAGACAGCGTTTATCATGGAGCTTTCAACGGCCTGCACCCGGATATCGCCGCCGGTGGACTCTACCGTGCTGCCTGCTATAAGGGCCGCCACATCATTGTCGATCATGTTGTAGGCGATGGAGGCGCCGATGGCCACGGAAGTTCCACCGGCGCTGCCCGATGCGGCCCCACCTATGGTGATGGCGCGGATCTTGTCGTTTTCTTCGGCATGGACGGTGATCGTACCGTCGCTCGTCGCATTCGAATCGACGATGGAACTGCTCACGGTGTTGCTGATGATGTTCACCGCTATCGAGGCACCCACCGCCGCCGAAGTACCTTCTCCGGAAATACTGAAGGCGACGCCGCCGGAAAAACCGAAGATGTCCACCTTCGATTCCGCGAGAAGGTTCGTGGCTGCACCGCTCGTCACCGTCGAACCGGAGATCAGCGTGCTGATGCTGTTGACGATAACATTGGCGCCGACAATTGCCGATACGGCCGTACCGCCGGAGGCGGCGATGCTCAAGCCCACGGCCGCGATCTTCGATTCATCAACGGCCTTGAGGGAGATGGCGCCGCCGGAGTACACCGTCGAATCAACGATCAGGGCACCTGTGGTGTTGGTGATTACATTACCGAAGCCCGTTGCCTGTATGGCCGTTTTACCGGATGCGCCGACGCCGATGGTTAACTGCACGATAGCCGCTTCGGTGAGCGCGTCAAGAAAGACATCGGCATTGCTGTTTTCAATTGCATACGAATCCGGATTCACGCCGGCAAGCACCGTGGAACCAGAGATGTCGGCCTTGACTGTGTTTGTGACCACGTTGCCCGTGAAGGATACTCCCACTGCGGTCTGACCGGAACCGGCAATGCTGACGTTCACGGCAAGTATGCTTGACCGCAGATCGATGGGGGACTCGGAATCCTCGAGAAGCCTCGTGAGTTCTTCCTGGGTTTCTTCCGCCATCATCCAGGAGGGGAGCAGAAAGCCCGCTTGATCCCTGGCGGACAGACGCACGTCGCCACCGGCCGTTACCATGGAGCCGCCCGATATGAGGGCCTCGGTCCTGTTTACGATCACGTTGCCAAGACCTGCCACGGTGACTGCGGTCTTCCCGGAAACGGATCCCCCTATGCCCATGGAGCGGATGACCGGCGAGGACGAGGCTGAAATGGAAAGGTCCCCCACCACGTCGATGTCGGCGCCGGCAATTTCCGCCACCACGGTGCCGGTGATGACGTTGACCGCGCCTGCCATTCCCACCGCCGTCTTTCCCGAGGCGGCAACGCCGAGGGCGATGGTGTTGATCTCTGCACGGTTCGACGCGGCAACCGACAGGTCGCCGCCGGCAGAAACGGTTGAACGCCTGCCGTTCCTGCCGTCGATGGAAGCCTGCGTGGTTCCCGTCAGGACAAAGACTGCCAGGGCCCCGGCCACCCCGTTTTCCTTGGAGATCCCGGCCGATAGGGCCGCTGAGGCGATATCTTCTTCGGAATCGGCTTTGATGGTCACGTCCTTGCCGGCCTGTACGACGGCAGAGTGGCCAATCGAGGCCCGGGTATCCTTCACGATCACGCCCACATTGAGCCCGATTCCCACGCCGGTGCCTCCGGCGGCAACGGCGAGGCCGCCGGCGCCGTTGACGATCCTGGTTATTCCGGAGGCGTCGATGCGAATGGACTGGTCCGCGCCCGGCGCGAAGTCATCGGTGACATTTATCCGTGCATTGTCTCCGATCACGGCATGGGTGTTCTGAATGATCACATCCACGATGGCGGAACCGCCCACGGCGGCCGTGCTTTCGCCGCCGGTACTGACGCCTCCCCCGGCGGCGATGGACGAAATCTCGGGAGACACTTCGGCAAGACCCGGGATATCAAGCCCAAGGGGAGTAATGGAAGAATGTGCCCTGACTGAGAAAAGACTCTTTGCGTCGGCATGAACGCTGTCGCCGATGACCGCATCGGTGTTGAGGGTAAGGATATTTGCGGCCACGGCGATGCCGACACCGGCCTTTTTCCCGACACCGCCGCCACCGGCGAGATTCTGGTAGGAGATGGTGTTTCTCGCCTCGACATCGATGTCTCCCCGGGACGTGAGCCGTACACCCTGGCCGATGGAGGCCTCCGTATCCATGATTACCACATTGACGCCCGCCGATCCCGCCACGCCGTAATCTTTTCCGCCACCGACGGCAAGGGCCCAGGTGGTAAAGGTATTGGCCTGTCCGGTCGGCGTAACCGCCCTGACGGTGATGCCGTCGGCCTCGACATCCGCCCCGGCGCCGATGGAAGCCCGGTTGGTCACATCGGCCACGTTCAGCGCGACCGCGGCGCCGACGCTTGTATCATTGTCAAAGGAAATGGCGGCCCCGAGTACCTTCGTCGAGAGATCCGTTTCATTCTCGGCATTCACTCCCACGGCACCGCCGGCGGTAACCTGGACATCATCGGCGATGGAAGCGGTGTTTTCGGAAACTACCCAGTTTACGCCTATTCCCGCGGCAACGCCGACACCGGCGGATCCTGTCCCTTCGCCGTCATTGCCGGCGGTATTGGATGTGGCTTTGTCATTTGCCGTGTCCAGGTTGTCCTGGGTCTTGGGGAGCGTCTTCTTTCCGCCCGTGGCACCGTCGGCCTGGGCCTGGGCCTCGCTGTCGCTGTCCTTCCCGCCCTCATCTTCGCTCTTGTTGCCCTTCGCACTGGCCATGACCTCCATGGTGCTGGACTGTGCCGTCGAAGCAAAGATCGTCGCATCGCCGGCGGCGGAAAAGTCGCGGGCCACCGTGGCCAGGACGGAACTGTCGATGATAGCAATGCCTACAGCCGCTCCCACGGCCACCTTGTCGCCCGCCACCGACGCGTCAACCGTGGTGTGGGCCGCCCCCGTGTGCGAGGCCTGTACCGTTACGTTCCCGGCCAACGAAAGCGCGCTTCCGGCCAGGGTTCCGAACCTTGCCGTTGTGGCATCCTCCACGTAGGCCACCGCCACCACCGGGCTGATCGCCGTGCCGCCCGCGGCGCCGGCCTTGGCTGTCGTCAGGACCGCGTGGTCCGAAGAGGCGCTCAGCGTAAGATTATTGCCGCCCGTCAGAATTGCCGTATCTTCTATTTCCGCACGGGTTATATTTACGGGAAGCACGTTCAGGGCAACGGAGGCGCCCACCCCCACATCTCCGCCGGAGACCTTCGCGGCGGCTGTTGCGGCATTTCCCTGGATGTTGACGGCATTGAGCATGATGTCGCCGTTGCCGGCCGCGACCTTCGCACCGCTTTTGATTAACGCTTCGGTGTGATTCGTTATAATGTTCAGTGCCAGTGACCCGGCCACACCGACCTTCGAGGCCCCCGCACCCGACTCGGCCTCAGCCCTGAAGTGGTGGCTCACCTCGACAAGCGTGTGGTCGCTTCCCGTGGCTTCTGTTTTATCAAGTTCAAGCGTAATTTTATTAAAGGCGTCGGCTGCCGTGGCGGCCAGTTTCACCGCCGTGGGTTTCACAATGGTAAGCTTGTGATCGAAGAGGCACCCCAGGAGCACATCTTCAACGGAAAAGGTTATATCCTGGACCTGTTTGGTTTTGGCGTCCAGCAACTGGATGTGGGTTGAACTTCCCTCGACCACCTTGACCATATATGTGGCGCCGTCGGTCAATCCGCCCAGCGCCTTGGTGTTCAGCATATTCCCCTTGGAGTACACAACCAGGTCCCCGTCCTTGAGGCTGTGGTCGGCGCCCACATCGATCCGGTTGTTTGAATAGCTCACATTTCCTTTAAGCTCTGAATCCCAGAAAGGAGTCAGCCTGTGGGTTCCTGAACCGGCCCCTGTCAGATCGATGGCGGTACCCGCAATGGCCGAGGCAATGGAATCTGCCAGTTTCACCTTGTTGGTACCGGAAACGGTGATCACGTAATACGTTGTACCATCGGTCAATCCTCCAATGGCCGTGTTATCATCCCCGCCCTTGCTGTACGTAACCGCCAGGCCCGTCATGAACCCATGACCGGCGCCGAGATCGATGGTGTCGGCGTCGGTATCGAGTTTCCCGGCGGCGTCGAACTCCTTATAGCCGGGAATCTTGTCGGATACATCTGCCAGGCTATCGGGGAATATGTTGAAGGTCCTCGTATCATCGAGGACGACATAGTAGGTTTCTCCGCCGGTCAAGCCGCCGATAGAGGTTTCGCCTCCGTTGTCATAGATAACCGCGTCACCGGTGTGAAGCCCATGGTCGGCTCCCAGGACGATGCTACCCCTGGTATCGTTGACGTCGGTGAGATCGAACGGCTTGTCCACCCGCGTCATCACGGCCTCGATAACCACGCCGTCGGCTGTCACGTCCGCTCCCGTACCGATAAAGGCGGTATTGGTGACTTCAGCGTAATTGACGACGATGCCGGCCCCGATCCCCACGGAGGTCTTGTCAGGATCCACGGCTTTTCCGTCGGCCCTGGCCGCGGCATCGGCGTTGCCGCTCGATGAAAGCGTCAGGGTGCCGCCGGCTTTCACCCGGCCGTTATCGGAGATGTAGGCTTTCATTTCCGAGAGGGCGACGTTGACACCGACCGCCGCCGCGACACTCACAGCTCCATCGGAGGTCTCGGCCTTCGGTGTCTTGGTTGTACCGGATCCTGTTTTTCCCGATTCTTCGGCCTTCTTGTCGGCAAGACCCCGCTGGTCTCCGACCTGCTTGTCAACGCCGTTCGAGGGAGTGCTGCCGTCATCTTTTTCCCCCTCCGCCCCGGCGGCGCTTGCCTTGGCCTCCGCCGTGGTGGACGCCGCGGAGTGGGCCTTGAAGGTTACGTCCCCGCCGGCATCGATGTCTCGCTCCGTCGTTGCCAGGGTGCTGTCCGTCACGACGTTCAAACCCAGGGCGACGCCGATCGCCGCGGAACCGCCCGAAGCCGCGCCGTCGGCCTTCGTCACCGTACTGCCCCTGTGGGTCGCCGAAACCGAAAGATCACCGCCCAACACAAGCTCATCGCCGCTCCCGATATACGCCCGGGTCTCGTTGTTCGCGATGGCGATGCTGACCGCCCCGCCGATGCCCACACCGCTGCCGCCCTTCGCCTCACCGCCCGCCGTGGAGGTCACCGTGGAACCGGTCACGCTGTCGGCGGACAGGATCATATCGTTCATGGCGCCTGTTATCAGCGCACTGTCCGCAATCTCCGCCACCACCGTAGTGTTGCTGATGTCAAGGGCCACCGAAGCGCCGATGCCCAGGCTGCCCCCGGCGCTCACCGGAGCCGCCTTGGCCGGGGTCAGGCTCTGGGTGCCCGAACCGGCCGAGGTCAGGTCGATACCCGTGGGCGTCTCCACCGTGGCGTTCGCCAGGGTGGCTGCCAGCTTCACCTTCGTGGTCCCATCGAGGATCACGTAGTAAGTCGTGCCCTTCGCAAGACCGCCGATGACGGTGCCCTCACCGCTGTCGTAGACCACCGCGTCGCCCGCCTTGAAACCGTGATTCTCACCCAGCTCGATCGTGTTCGATCCGGTGTCCACCTTCTCAGTCGCGTCAAACTCCTTCTTCGCCACCGCGTCGGCCGAAACGGATGTGAGCTTCGTACCGGACTGCACCGTGCCGTCGGCATTTGCCGTCAGCTTCAGAAGACCCAACTGGTCCAGCACCTTGGACTCGTTCTGCGCCTCCACCGTGAAGGACACCGCACCGCCTCCCGCCGTCGTGTCCGTCCAGATGGTCAGCGTCTTCGACGAATCAAAAACCAGCTGCCCGCCGATGAACTTGACATCCACCACCGCCGCCTGGCCGATCTTCAACTGGCCGGCATCCTGCATCGCCTGCTTGACGGCATTCCCGATGTCCGACAACCAGGCAGCTTTCATCTCCGCGTCAGTGCCCGTGTACGTATCGCCCAGGACCGTCACGAAGAAACGCTCGCTCTCCGTACCAACCCTCAAGGCAAAGGCCAGTGTCTCGCTTTCACCGACAGGCGCCGTTACCGGGTCACCGCCGTCACGACGGTAAAAAACCGGGCTCCCCGTCATGGTCACCGACGTGGAAGCGCTCTCCGCCTCCGCAGGCGTCGTCTTGTCCTCAAACCGGATCAGCTGCTTCGCCTCGTCAAAGCTCGCAACCAGCTTGCCGCCGTTGTCCGCGGCGTTGTTGAGTGCGTCGATGATGTCACGGACCTTCGTGATCCCGTGGAAGGAAACGGTGAACGTGCTGCCGTCGCGCAAGGTAAACTTCAGGTCCTCCGTGCCGTCGCCCTTGGGCGTCACCGTAAGCTGACCCGCCGCCGTGCCGATCAGCGTGTCCAGCGTGATCAACGCCGTGTCGCCCGCCGCCGGCACCTTCTTGTCCTGCGATACCGCCGCGCCCTTCGCCGTGGCAAGAACCGTCGAAGAAGTGGATCCCTCGGCAACGATCTTCACATCGCCGCCGGCAAGGGTAACCGTCGCACCGTCCTTGATCAGCGCCTCGTTCCTGCTCTCGGCTATGTTCAAGGCAACCGAACCGGCTATGCCGATCTTGCCGCCGCTGGCACCGGAGATCGCCTCGGCCCCGATCACGCCTGAGGTCTCGCCCGATACCTCCGTCCGCTTCGCTTCAATCGTCAACCACTGGGCCTCAACCTCCGCATACTCCCCTACGTAGGCCTCATTCACCGAGTCAACCAGGTTGATCGCGACGCCTGCGCCGACATTGACGCCGGCCGCGCCGTTCGCATCGGTGGCGCTCGTGGCGCTCCCGTCGGCCTTCGCCGTGGCGTCCGTCTTGTTGCTCGACGACAGCGTCAGCAAACCGCCGGAGCGCACCACACCGTTGTCGGGGATATAGGCCCGGGCGCTGGAACTGGCTATGTTCACACCGATCGCCGCCGCAACGCTCACGCCGCCCTCGCTGGTCTCGGCCTTCGGTGTCGCCGCCGCCGCGCCTGTCCCCTTCGTGCCCGACTCATCGGCCTTCTTGTCGGCCAAACCACGCTGGGCGCCGATCTGCTTGTCCACACCCGCGCTGTCGGGCTTGTCCTCCCCTTCTTTCGTCTCTTCTTCCTTCGCGCCCGCCGCGCTCGCCTTCGCACCGGCACTGCTCGAGGCCGAACCATGGGCAGCAAAGGTCACGTCACCGCCGGCAATGATGGCTCGGCCCGTGGTCGCCAGGGTCTCATCGCTCACCACGTTCAATCCCAGCGCAATACCGATCGCCGCGCCCGATCCGCCCGCCTCGCCGTCGGCAAAGGTCTCCGTCTTGCCCCGATGGGTGGCACGGGCACTGAAGGCACCGGTCAACTCAAGCTCGTCACCGCTCCCGATTACCGCTTCCGTCTCGTTGCTCACCACGCTGATGGCCACCGCGCCGCCGACGCCGACACCACTCCCGCCCGTGGCCTTGCCCCCGGCCTTCGCCGTGGTGATCACCGTGTTGTCCGAGGCCGCACCCAGGGTCAGGTCCTTCGCGCCGATCAGAACGGCGCCGTCTTCAAGCCCGGCCGCCGTGCGCGTGTTCGCTATGTTCAGGGCAACCGAGGCGCCAACGCCGACGCTGCCGGCCACAGCTCCTTCATTGGCAGGCTGGGCAATCGCCTTCGATACCGTCGTGTTCTGTGCCGTAAGCCTCGCGTCACCATCGCCGGTTATGGTTACCACGGCACCGCTCTCAATGGCGGCACGGCTCTCGGCATCAAGTATGCTCAACGCAAGGGAACCGGCAATCCCCACGGACTTGCCGCTCGCACCGGAGGTCGCCTCGGCACCGAAGTTCTGGGTCTGGTCGCCGTCAACATCGGTCATCAGGGCCTCGATCACCAGACCGCCGGCAGTAATGACCGCATCCTCGCCGATGGAGGCCTCGTTCTTCAGCGTGGGCACGTTGATCGCCACCGCCGCCCCGATCCCCGCGGAGGAACTGCCCGTGGCGGAACCGTCGGCCTTCGCCGTGGCGTCCGTGTTGCCGCTCGACGATAACGTCAGCGTACCGCCCGATGTCACACGACCGTTCGCAGGAATGTACGCCTGGGACGACGAAGTCGCTATGTTCACCCCGACAGCAGCAGCAACGCTCACACCACCGTCGGAGGTCTCGGCAGAGGGAGAGGTCTTTGTGCCGGTTCCCTTGGTACCGGACTCGTCGGCCTTCTTGTCGGCAAGACCCTTCTGTGCGTTGATCTGGTTGTCGACACCTTTCTGTGTGTCAGGAGTGAGACTCTGTGTTCCTTCACCGGTGGAGGTCAGATCAATGGACGTTCCGGCAGTGGCATTAGCCGCCGTTGTGGCAAGTTTCACCGTGTCGTTGCCCACGGTGATCACGTAGTAGGTCGTGCCGTCCGTGAGACCGCCGATGGCCGTACCGCTCCCCATGCTGTACACCACCGCCTGGCCTGTCTTGAAACCGTGGTCGGCGCCCAGCTCGATGGTGTTATTCGCTAGGCTTACCTTGTCGGCAACGGAAAACTCTTTCTTCGATGCAGAGGCGGCCGCTTCCTTCGCGCTTTCTTCCTCCGCCCCGGCGGCGCTTGCCGCTGCTTCGACAGAGGTGGACGACGCGGAGTGGGCCTTGAAGGTTACATCCCCGCCGGCATCGATGTCTCGCTCCGTCGTTGCCAGGGTGCTGTCCGTCACGACGTTCAGGCCCAGGGCGACGCCGATCGCCGCGGAACCGCCGGAAGCCGCGCCGTCGGCCTTCGTCACCGTACTGCCCCTGTGGGTCGCCAAAACCGAAAGATCACCGCCCAACACAAGCTCATCGCCGCTCCCGATATACGCCCTGGTCTCGTTGTTCGCGATGGCGATGCTGATCGCCCCGCCGATGCCCACACCGCTCCCGCCCTTCGCCTCACCGCCCGCCGTGGAGGTCACCGTGGAACCGGTGATGCTGTCGGCGGACAGGGTAATCGCATTGATGGAACTGCCGTCTTTGGCAACAACAACCGCACTGTCCGCAATCTCCGCCGCAACCGTAGTGTTGCTGATGTCAAGGGCCACCGAAGCGCCGATGCCCAGGCTGCCCCCGGCGCTCACCGGAGCCGCCTTGGCCGGGGTCAGGCTCTGGGTGCCCGAACCGGCCGAGGTCAGGTCGATAC
>JBBAGC010000039.1:0-10359 GCA_041655115.1 Spirochaetota bacterium
TTTTCCTGAATTCTGTATGCTTTGACAAGTGCAGGCAGGTGGGTTGGCACTCCGTCAAGGATTGATTCTCTTTCTGACTTTTCGATCTTCTTTATTTCTTCCCATCTTTTCTTAACCTTTTCCGGATCTGTAATGGTTTCATTGCCAAATACATGGGGATGGCGAAGTGTCAGCTTTTTGGATATTCCCTCTGCAACATCATCAATATCAAATAGGGAGAGCTCTGAAGCAATCTGGGAATGGGCGTAAACCTGATAAAGCAGGTCACCAAGTTCTTCTTTCAGGTTTTCCGGATCCTTGCTGTCAATGGCATCATACACTTCATATGCTTCTTCAATAAGATAGGGCTTTAATGATGAAAATGTCTGTTCCTTGTCCCAGGCGCATCCATTTTCTGCACGAAGTTCTGATGCGATTTTTTTTAGCCTGTACAAAGGCTTTATTTCTTTTGACTGCATTTTATTTGACTCCGAAATATTTTTTCTGACACATAATTATTCTGTTTCTACAATTATATCCATTCCTGGATTTGAAGGTCCATACTCACCTTTGATTGAAGGGACAACGCATGTTTCGTTAAATTTATATCTTTTAAAAGGATCATCTGTTTGAATATTTTTATAAACTGTAATTTGCTGCATATGCACTGGTCCCATTGGGAATACAGCTATGCTATTGGGTTTTAGCAGGTTAAGAACAGCATAAGGGCTGTGGAGGCATCCTGGATAAATAATTATTCCATCAAAGGAACCTGTAGTATCATCAAGGTCGCTGCAATCGCCTGCAAAAAATTTTGCATTAAAGAAGCCATTATCAAGGAGCCTTTTTTTTGCCTCCTTTGCAAGATTTTCATTGTAATCTATTGAAACAACCCTTGCTGTCATAGAGGCAATTAAAGCTGTAGAATATCCTGATCCTGTGCCTATTTCAAGGACATTCCAGTGTTTTTCAGGATTAAGGTGGTTGAGCATTTTTGCCAGTATTTCCACATTATCGCTTTTTTCTCCATAGCCCACAGGAATGGGTTCAATTCCCCATATCTCTTTTTTAAAAAAGGGATCAAAAAAAAGCGTCCGATCTATGGATTCAAAAGTGGAAATAATTTTATCAGATATATTAAAGGACTTTATTTTTTTTATAAACTCAGTTTTATTTTTTCCCATTATTGGAGTTCCTATTCAATAAGCTGTATCAGGTATGTGAGGAAAAAGTCAGAAATCAGTATTACCATGGATGAGCGCACTACAGCCTGAATTGTTGATTTTCCCACACCTTCAGCACCACCTTTGGTGTTAAATCCACTGTAGCATGAAATGACAGATATTTCAATGCCAAAGAATACGGATTTGGCAAGGCCTGAAAGGAAATCAGCCATTCTTATATTTTCAAGAATATTGGTAATATATATTTCAGGTGTTATGCTTAAAGAAACATATGCAACAAGAGCCCCTCCAAGGACACCTACAATGTCTGCAAGAACAGTTAAAAGCGGTGTCATTAAAAGACAGGCAAGGAATCTGGGAACTGCCAGGTACTGGACAGGATTTGCCAGCAGTGTACGAAGTGCATCAATCTGCTCAGTTACCTTCATTGTTCCTATTTCAGCAGCCATGGATGAGCCAACCCGTCCTGCTAAAAGAAGGGCAGTTAAAACCGGGCAAAGCTCCCTGAACATGGCTATTGTTACAGCACTTCCTATGAATACAGATGAACCAGCCATGAGCGAATCCATGGCTGTACCTATTTGCAGAGCCATGACCATGCCTGTAAAAAAAAGCGTAATGGATGTAACTGGAAGAGATTTGTATCCTATTTCCAGCATCTGGTGTATTATGTTTTTGCCATCAAAGGGTGGGCGGAAAGTCCACACAGAGGTGTCTTTCAGTAAAATAAAATGCCCTCCCAGGGACTCAAGAAAACCTACAAATATATTGCCGGATTTAAGCGAGCTCATTGGACGGGCTTGCCTCCTCATAAGAATGAGCTACCTCAAGGTTGGCAAATTTGGTGTACTTGTCCCAAAAACGGAGATCTATGTCTCCTATGGGGCCGTTTCTTTGTTTTGCCACAATTATAGAAGCTATTCCTTTTTTTTCACTATCCTTTTTTACACGCTCTTCTCTGTAAATGAACATTACAACATCAGCATCCTGTTCTATTGAGCCGGATTCCCTCAGGTCGGAAAGGGTAGGCCTTTGGTCAGTTCTTGATTCAACTGCTCTGGAGAGCTGGGACATTGCCATAACTGGCACATTGAGTTCTCTTGCAAGCTGCTTGAGCATCCTTGATATTTCCGCTATTTGTAAATGCCTGTCAACCCTGGATACGCTTGTAATCAGCTGTAAGTAGTCAACTATAACCATGCCAAGCGGAACTTTCTGTGCAAGTCTGCGAGCCTTTGCCCTTAGTTCAAGTATGTTAATAGAGGGGCTGTCATCTATATATATAGGTGCCTTTCCAAGTTTTCCTGATACTGCTACTATTTTTTTAAGCTCATCAGAGCTTATATGTCCTGTGCGTACCTTTTGGGAATCTATCATTGATTCAACACATATCATTCTTAAAGCAAGCTGCGTTGCAGGCATTTCAAGAGAGAAGAAAAGCACAGCTTTATTCTGCTTAATAGCTATATTGTTTAGTATATTTAAACCAAATGCTGTTTTACCCATACCAGGCCTTGCTGCAAGTATAAGAAGTTCAGATCCGTGAAAGCCTGTAAGCATTTCATCAAGCAGTTTAAAACCGCTTGCAAGGCCGGTTACAATCTGCTTGGTTCTGTGCCATGCGTCAATTTCATTAAGGGTTTGATTCATTACATTTGTAATGTCTTTATAATCAGATGTTATGCGCTGTTCTGTAACACTGAAAATATCCCTTTCAATCTCGTCCATTACTTCAGCTGTATCAATAGCCCTGTTAAAGCATTTTTCAATGGAGCTGGAGGCAACTTCAATGAGTTTTCTGCGCAGACTCATTTCTTTGACCCTGTTTGCATAAACCTCTGCATTGGCAGAGGTTGAAGCTGCCTGGTATAGCTCTGCAAGTGCAGGGTTTCCCCCTATTCGCTCAAGCATGTTTTTGTCAATAAGCCTTTGCCTTAGCGTAGTAAGGTCTATGGGGAGTGACTTGCGTTCCAGATCAACTATTGAGTCATAAATGATTTTATGTTTTTCCAGATAAAAATCCTCCGGCTGGAGGATTTCAGTTACCCTGAGAAGAGCTTCTCTGTTAAGGAGCGCAGAGGCTATACAGGCTACTTCAGTATCAATGTCCTGTGGTGGCAGCCTGTCTATAGTCATGATTACTCCTTAACAACAGATACCTTTATTGTTGCATTAAGGCTTTCTTCAAGCTTTATTGTTATATCAAATTCGCCTTCCTGCCTAATGGGGCCTTCAAGCAGAATTTTTCTTTTATCTATTTCAACACCATTTTCTTTAATCTTTTTTGCTATGTCCATGGAAGTAACAGAGCCAAAGAGTTTGCCTTCCTCTCCAACCTGTGCACCTATAGATATTTCCATTCCATTAAGTATATCAAAGATTTTTTCACTCTCTTTTTTTCTTTTCTCTTTTTTAAGCCTTATAAGCTTTTTCTGGTGTTCAATGGCTTTTTTGCTTGATTCATTTGCTAAAAGAACGAGCTTTTTTGGTAAAAGGTAATTTCGTGCATAGCCATCTGCTACATCTTTAATATCTCCAGCATCTCCAAGGTTTGGTATGTCTTTCTGAAGTATAACTTTCATTGTTTACTCCTTAATATTTCTTTTTTTATCAGGGTTTAGCTTTCTGAAATCTGCCCAGAGATCCAGAGTTCCTATTCCTGTAAGTAGTATTGATACAAATGCAATAGCTGGTATTCCCAGCAGTATTAATAATAAAATCAGAAGTGAAAGCAGGTATGGTGACAATCCCTTTCTGATTAAAAAAAACTTTGCTATCCCAAGTGCCTGAATCGCATATAAAACTGAAATCATGAATGCAATATTCAGTGAAACAATATTTATAAGCGGAGAAAAGGACTTGTCAAGGACTAAAAAAATTGCCCAGGAACCCATGAATAGAAAAATTAAATAGTCATTTAATCTGTAGTATTCCAGGGGCTTTAGCCTTTTCTCATTTTGTTTAAGGAAAAATTTTTTTAGAAAAAAGAAACTTAAAGCTCCAATAACAAGACTGTAAATAAATGTAGCCAGGGGAAGAGTATCTCTGGCAAACTGTATCCATTTCCTGTCTTTTAAAATTTCAAAATTCTGGTTAAAATTTTCCCTTAACTGTTTTCTGTTAGCTTCTGGTACATTATATTCCTGAAAAAGTTTTTCAAGAACAGGTTCTGATTCCTCTATTTTATTTAACAGAATCTGACCTGAAACTGAAACCATGTCATAGTTGTGTATCTTTTTAATAAGGTAATAATTCCCTGTAAAAAGAACTGCAAAAAATATTGCTGACACAGTCAGATAAAAATCCAGTCCTTTGCTTTTTTTTAAGCAGTAGCCCCCTGTTGTCCCAAAAATTAAAGGCACAATAAAAATGGAAAGGCTGGGAGCATATTCGGCAAAAAAAACCGGAAAAAAGGCTAATGGCAAAAAAACAATAATACTTGCCAGACCCAATCTGAAAAACACAAGCACTGAACTTATAGCCAAAAGCACAGCACTTAATAATAATATTAGACTCAAAACCTATTGTTCAACAAAGGGGAGAAGCGCTATTATTCTTGCGCGTTTAATCGCAATTGCTACCCCTCTCTGGTGTTTGGCACAAGTGCCTGTTACTCTTCTTGGTAAAATTTTACCCCTGTCTGTTATAAACTGTTCAAGCAGTTTGTTGTTTTTGTAATCTATAGCAAGATTTTTGTCATAACAGAATTTACAGACTTTTCTTTTGAATCTTACATTTCTTTGAAACTGGGGCCTTTCAGTAGCTGTGCTTTCTCCTGAAGAGGGTCTCCTCTGACCAGGAGCAGATCTTGAAGCTTCTGGAGCCTGAGTTTCTTCAGCAGAGGCTTCTGCTTTTACTTCCTCTGTTTTAGCTTCTTCAACTTTAACCTCTTCTGCAGGGGTTTCAGCTGAAACTTCTTCTTCATTTATTTTTATTTCTTTTGACATTGTTGTCTCCTGTTATAATTAACTTTAAGGTTGAAAGATTAGAATGGTATATCATCTTCTGAAAAAGGATTATCATCAAAATTGCTGCTGCTGTAATCAGAAGATGAGTCCTGTGGAAAACCTCCATGAGATTGAGCAGGTTCATCCCCTCCGCCTCTGGCTGTTAAAAATTGAAAGTTTTCAATTACCAGTTCTATTTTTGATCTTTTATTCTTGTCCTGGTCTTCCCATCTTCGCTGCTGGATTCTTCCTTCAACAGCTATTCTTTGCCCCTTTTTGCAGTATTCAGTTATAATCTCTCCTAATTTTGCCCATGCTATGCAGTCAAAAAAGGAGACCTCTTCTTTCTTCTCGCCTGCAACAGCGTATGTTCTGTTATTGGCAATTGTAAAACTGGCCACAGCTGTGCCAGAGGGCGTATATCTTAGCTCCGGATCACGCGTAAGCCTTCCTATTAGTATTACTCTGTTAATATCTCCTGCCATAATTATACCAGACCTTAAGCTGTTATAGTTACAGGGAGCTTGACAAAAAGATGTCTTAGTATGTCAGAGTTTAGACCGAATTCTCTTTCAATTGGATTAATTGCTGATGGGCTGGCTTCAACATTCATGAACATGTAAAATGCTTCACGTTCTTTGTCAATTTCATAAGACAGTTTTTTGCTTCCCCAGTGGTCTTCAAGTGTAATGCTTGCACCATTTTTTTGTAAAATTTCTTTTACTTTTTCTTTGGTAGCCTCTGTTTCGCGATTTCTTACAATTACTGTAAGTTCGTATTTGTTCATTATTTCCTCCTTCCTTTGGTATTGCTGCTGAAATACCAGAAATGTTTTCAGCAGAAAGGTATAACTATAGTTTAAAAATGCTTTGAATTTTCAATGATAATTTATTTTTTTTTAAATTATTTATTGCTGGGCTGTTTAATTGCCCTTCATTTTTCAGATGAAGTCCTGTAAATTAATTAAAAGGGCTTGAATTTTTGAGGAATTATTAATTTTTACTAATAATTGCTTGAATTTTAATATTTAAGGTGACTTATTATAGTTAAGGAAGTAATATCAGGTATTCGGGTTAATTAATGGAAGAAAAAATAGAAATACATGAAGCTCTTAATGAAATAGGAGAGGTGCTGCTTTGTTGTTTAAGGTATGAGCCCTGTTCTGTTATAAGGCTTGATAAGGCTCTGGAGCTTATTGATGGAATTATAAATGATCCTGACAATCTTAAAGCCTGTGAATATTATTTTAAATCAAGTGGGGGAAATTACGTCCTTTTTTTCTTTTCCAATATAATTTATAATCTTAAAACTAAAAATGATCTATATCTTACTCCTGATGTATTGATATGGCTTGCAAGTGTATGGAGAAATTTTATTAAGCGAAATAAGGCATATCAAAGTTTTTTTAAACTTCACAATAATTACTTGCAGGTATTTAAAAATTACTTTGACGAGGATTCTTCATTTATTAACAGGCTTACAAATATTAATAATATAAGTGAACAGTTTTTAAAAGATAATCAGAACGATGATTCAGAATTAGCCAGGTTTGAAAAATTTTATCAAATTACTGAAGAAATTGTTCATGTAATGAAACCTACATATTTTTTTCTTCTTGATTTTATAAAGGAGAGAAAAATTGCTACAGGCAGTTCTTTTGAAGGGGCAGATGACATCGAGTTAGCCGGTCTTGCAAATTTTGGCCATGATATTTTTACCTATAAAAAAATTATTGCAACAGCGTGTAAAACCCTGGCTATTCTTGAAGGGGTTTACCTTCTTCTTAAAAAGAAAAAATCAAACCGTCAATTCAGAATTTTTGACGGTAAAAAGAAATTTGTCACTACAGCTGAAATTTATGATGTGTATTCGGAAAAATTTGATATAATGAAAAAAGAGTACATGGAATTAAAGTGACAGGATTTTAGTTATATTTAAATATTTGTTTTATTTAATAGAATTGTTTACCCCTCTGCCCTCTTTTAAAATAAAAGGCTGGCGCATTTAAGGGATTTATGGGATTATACTTTCATCATTTAGTAAAGGATAAATATTATGGAAAAGGACAAAACTCCAGAGGTGGCTAAAAAAACAAAAGAAAAAATACCAGGCACGAGCCCCATTCCTGAGGTTAAGTTCCACATGTGGCTTGAAAAAGACGGTGGTGTGTTTTTTGGATGTGGCAGGTACGAACTGTTATTAAAAATAGAGGAGCTGGGCAGTTTGAAGCTTGCAAGTGAAAATCTGGGGCTTTCCTACAGGGGAGCCTGGGGAAAGATTAAGCGCACTGAAGAAATTATAGGGCAGAAACTTATTTATAAAAAAAATAATAAAGAGGGTTATATGCTCACAGATTTTGGCAGAGGGCTTATGACAGAGTTTGGGGAATTTTACGAAGATGTTTTTGCCTATGCTTCTAAAAAGAGTACAAAAAATTTAAATCGTTTTTTTGAAACTGTTGAAAATCAGGAGTGAGCAAGGTTGGTTATCTAACGGGACTTGAAGTATTAGAGAGGCTTTTATGATAAAGACTGCTCTATATCAGATTTCTTACTCTTGCTGAAATAATTGAAATACACAAGGATTAAATTGAGTTATAACTCAAACCATTTTCTAAGTGCTTTGTTGACAAGTTCCAGATCATCTTTGGTTAATGTCCCCACTTTTTTTATAATCAAATTTTTATCAACGAGAATACAACCTCTTTTAATAGCAGTGGGGACATTTAGACCCGCGTTTTCCCATTTTTCTAAACAGAATTCGCCTTCAGAGAGGCTGTTTATTTTGCTGGTCAGTGGAATGACAAAAACATCCTCGTACTTTGTCTTATCGGAGCCGACAACTACAGCAGGGCGGACTTTCCGAGTTGTGAGATCAGTGAATGGATAGGGAAGAAGGAGTACATTGCCCTTAGAGTAGTTCACTGTAAACGTCGTCCTCAGAATTATCCCAGATTTTATCAATGGTTTTTTTTGACAATTCCATCATCCATTGCTTTTCTTCCTGTGTATGTTTTTCTATTAGAAAATCGATAAAATCTATTACCTTGTTTTTAGCTTCCTGAGGGAGCGCATTGATTTTTTCTTCGATCGTCATCATGACATGTTTCCTTTTTATTTGTGTTATAGCTTTAAGGTAAAATCAATAATCATATCATGAAGATATGGGATAAATCTGGGCAAGTCAATAAATTTTTCTAATTTATTTTTTATTTACCACTGCCATGATTTTTTTGTTTATCTGTGTTATATCAATGGGCTTGGAAATGTAATCATTCATGCCTGCTTTAAGCCCCTTTTGTTTTATGTCTGATACAGCATGAGCTGTTATGGCTATAATGGGAATATCTGATTTTTCATGCCCGCATATGCCTTCTCTGATTTGCATGGTTGCTTCTATCCCATCCATTTCCGGCATTTCTATATCCATTATTACAATGTCAAAGGTGCTGTTTTTTAATATTTCAATTACTTCAATACCATTGCGGGCAATAGTAACAGTATGACCCAGTCTTTTTAATATTGTTGTTGCAAGCTTTATATTTATTTCATCATCTTCTGCAAGGAGTATTTTCAGATAAGGTAAAGAATCATCTTTGCTCAGGTCGTCCGGATCTGCATTGGGAATTTCAATCGAATAATGCGGTACTTTTACAAATATAACAAGAGTGAATTTGCTTCCTTTGCCTGGTTCGCTTTCTACAGTAATGGTGCCATTCATCAGTGTTGCAAGCTCTCTTACAATGGAAAGCCCAAGACCTGAACCTCCATGTTTTCTGGTTGTGCTCATTTCTGCCTGTTGAAATTTTGAAAATATAAGTTCATGTTTTTCAGGCGCAATTCCACAACCTGTGTCTGTTATGGATATTTTTAAAGGTGTTAAGCCTGGAAAAGAATTGTCCAAAATTGTTTCAGCCTCAAGAGTAATTGTCCCTGATTTGGTAAATTTGGAAGCATTGCTCACAAGGTTTATGAGCATTTGCTTTATGCGTACTTCATCTCCAATTATGTGAGAAGGTAAATTCGCAGAAGTATTGATTATAAAATTGATGCCTTTTTTTTCTATATCCATGCGAAAAAGGCTGTTAATTGATGCAAAAATATGTATTAGTGGAAACTCCCTGTTTTCCAGAGAAAGATTGCTTGTTTCAATTTTTGATAAGTCAAGAATATCATTTAATATTTTTAGCAGATGATTCCCTGATTGTTTTACTATGGAAAGATATTCTTTTATTAAATCTTTATCGTCTGTCATAAGGGAGAGGTCAGTCATGCCCAGAATGGCATTTAAGGGTGTGCGTATTTCGTGGCTCATTCCTGCAAGAAACTGGGACTTTGCAATATTGGCATTTTCTGCCTGGCGCTTTGCTTCATTGAGGCTTTCTTCGGTTTTTTTTCTTTCTGAAATATCAATGGATACAATAAGGATTCCAATGGCTTTGTTGTCCTTGTTGCGCGTAAAGGACATTCTGTTTTCCACCCATATTACTGATCCGTCTTTTTTATATTGTTGAAGTTCCAAAATCCTGTATCTGTCAGGATCAGCAGTACCCAGGCTTTCAACAATCAGCTCCTCTGCCAGGGTGTCGGATGCTATTTTAAATGATTCAGGAGTGAGGATCTCTGTTATGCTTTTGTTTATTGCTTCCTCTGCAGTAATGCCAAGCAGGCGATAAATAGAAGGGCTTGCAAAGGTGATGTTTAATTGCAGATCCCAAATGGTTATTGTATCTGCCATGTTATTGGCAATGAGGGAATATTTTTCTTCACTTTTGTGTAAAGCCTCTTTTGCGAGTTTTTCAATATTCTTGGCAATTTTTGCTGTTTCATAGTTTGAGTATTGGTACGGGGTCTTTTCATAAAGCTGTCCTGAAGTTATTGCCTCTACCTTTCTGTTCAGGTCAATCAAAGGTTTTGCAAATCGCTTATAAAAGACCCGGTTTGCAATAACTCCCACTAATAATGAAATTACAATTACAATTACAAGAAAAGTTATCAGGTGCAATATAATGGGGAGTTTTATTTCCCAGGGGTTAATAGAGGTTACAAGTATCCATCCTAAATGAGGAATGGTGCTATAGTATGATTTTCTTTTTTCCTGTTTAAAAGAAAAATTAAAGTCTTCTTCTTTTCCTGTTATGTGATCATTGATCTCAAGAATATGGTGATTAATAATGCTTTCATCAGGGTGTACAACTATTCTTCCATTTTTAGCTATTATATAGCTGTGTTCTGTTTCAAAAGTTTTTT
>JBBAGC010000040.1:0-10259 GCA_041655115.1 Spirochaetota bacterium
GGTTAAAATTAATCGGGATGCATATGCAGGTTACACAACTTTTATTTATTTTATGATGGCTATACAGGTTCAGGCAATACTCTTTTGCAGGCGTTCTTTTACGTTTTTTATTACAGCCTTATTTTTCATTGCGGATATTTCATTTTTTATACTGGTTAAAGATATACTTGATCCCATCAGCCTTAAGGCAGCCACGGTAGGGGTTATTGACAGCAGCTTTGGAATCATATTTGTATTTGTTGCAGGGCTTTCTTTGATAAATATTGTTAATCAGGCAATAGAACGATCCGAAGCAGAAGCTGATAAAAGTGAAGAGAGTTTAAAGCAGATAGAAAATCTTTTAAAATCTTTAAATACAGCATCATCCAATCTTGCATCATCATCTGAAGATCTTTCAACTACAGCTCTTTCCTTTTCCGAAAATACTCAAAATCAGGCAGCTTCTGCAGAAGAGATTATGGCTACTATTGAAGAGGTATCCTCTGGAGTGGATAATATTGCTGCAGGATCCAGGGAGCAGTATGATCGAATGAAAGGGCTTTTGGAAAAGATAAGGATTCTCTCAGATACAATAGTAGAAATGGGAAGAACAATTGGCATGACCCTTAAAACTACAAGGGATATTACAGGCTATGCACAGGAGGGGGAAATATCTCTCCAATCCATGAATGAAAGTATGCAAAAAATAAATGCCAGTTCAGATGAAATGACCAATATTGTAGGGATTATAAATGATATTTCAGACAAAATTAATCTTCTCTCTCTTAATGCAGCTATTGAAGCAGCCAGGGCTGGAGATGCTGGAAGAGGCTTTGCTGTAGTTGCTGATGAAATTTCAAAACTTGCTGATCAAACCTCTGTCAGTATTAAAGAGATTGAATCTCACATACGTCTTAATAATAGTGAAATAATCAGGGGAAGCTCAACAGTTGAGGATACAGTATCTACAATCAGCAAAATTATTTCCGGAGTTAATTCTATAAATATTATGACAGATGAAGTTTCAGTACAGATGGAGCGGCAGCAAAATCTTAATTTACAGGTAAATGCTGAAGCCGAAGGAGCTATTGCCAGGTCTGATGAAATGAAGATGGCAACAGAGGAGCAGAAAATTGCAGTCACAGAAATTTCCCGTTCAATAGTCAGTGTTAATGAACTTACACAGTCCAACTCAGAGGGTGCGGAAAAACTTTTTCTTCATGCAAAGCATGTGCGTGAACTTGCAGAAGATCTTAAAAAACAGATGGAGGCCACTGGAGTTTAATAAATTTATATATTTTTTAAAATTTATCAATGGTAAAAGAAAGTGAATTAAATTTTATTTTAATAAAGATGGAATTGAGGATTTAAACTGAAAATTGAAAACAGTGAGGGTTAAAGCAAAAAAGCCGTTTTGAATAAAACGGCTTTTTTACAATATGTTTTTTAGCCTACAAGTATCATAAGGAATACCATTACGAAAAGAGCAACAGTCTCAATAATACCTAAAACCATAAGATAGTTTGTAAATCCCTTTCCTGTTTCAACAAAGGCATCTGCCCCAGCTGCAGCTGCTTTGCCCTGCTGCCATGCAGAAAACCCAATAGCGAGTCCGCCAAAAATACCAGCGCCAAGTTTAATCATTTCAGGTGCTGCACTTTCAGCCAATCTGGTCATAAGTATGTAACCATAGATGGTTTGCGTAAGAGGTGCACCAACAAAAGCAAGAAGAAGAAAAGGGGCGGGTTTATTTTGAATAAAACATTTTTTCCATGCGCCTATAGCTGCCATTCCAGCTGCGCCTGTTCCAAAAGCTGAACCGGCTGCAGAAAGTGATATTGCTGCGCCTACTGCTATTAATCCTATTTCCATTTACTACTCCTTATTCTATATTCTAATTTTTTTTAGCCGGATTTGTTATGCCTTTAAAAGGCGCATACCTGAATCCCGTCCATTCCATACCAAGGTGGCCGGAAAATTCCAGAACATTAAGCCTTACACCATGTACAACAATTGCAAGAGCAGCCATTAGTATGTTCATTGTATGTCCCATAAAAAGTATCAATGCGGAAATTAGCCCTGATGTTACAGAGTTGAAATTGCCGCCCATTGCATTAAAGCTTTCTGCAACTGCAACTGTAGCAAGACCTACTGCAAAAAGTCTTATGTAGGAAACTATATCTGCAAAAAAGCTTATGCTGTTAAGTATTTTTAGTATTAAAAGGCTTAACCCTTCTTTAACACCCTGAACAAAATTTCCCTTTTGCTCTGAGAATACTACAATGGATAAAAAACCGCCAAGTATCATTGGCACTGCTGCAGGGTTAAGGGGCTGCCTTAATACAAGATATTGTATCATAAAATACATTCCCCATAAAAGCGCCAGGCTGCCAGCCTCTGCCAGAAAGGGGAGGGAGGGAAACATGGCAATCATTCTTTTTGCATGGGCAATAGTAAGCTGTACAGCCCCAAGCAGAAAGCAGATATTCATAATCAGATCCCTTGATGCAGAATCAGCTCCAGAGAGCTGGGGTAAAACAAGACCCTGCAAAAAGGGGATTTGAATGAGTGTTTCAGATGCAAACCATACTCCGCTTAATGCACCCCAGATTATTGTTGCTGTACTAAGCACTGCAAGGAGCCAAAAAGCTTCTGGAGGCGCTTTAGGCATTTTGATTCTTGCAAACAGTGTAATTCCAAGGAATAAAAAACCGTAGCCTGCATCACCAACAAGCATTGCAAAATAAATGCTAAAAAACAATAAAAACCAGAAACTTATATCAAATTCCTTATAACCTGGAATTATGTCAAGAAAGCGAAAGGCAGGCTCAATAATCCGTATCCAGGCTGGATTTTCTATAAGTGAAGGTACCTCATCATCAGGTAAGGGGTCTTTGATAAGTATAGCCCATTCATTAGCTTTTGCAGCTTTTTTTAATTCTTCGGTTTTTTTAGCCGGGATAAAACCTGTAAGACAGCTTAAACTTTCATCTATAAGCAAACCTGCTCTTACAGTTTCAAACTCCAGTTCTTCCTTTATAATTGATAATGCTGTTTTTAAATTTTCAGATTCAGCTGCATGTTCTTTAAGGCTGGTATTTATATTTTCAAGCCTGGTTTTAAGCTCTGTGATTTTTGTCTCTGTTTCTTTTGCTGAAAGCTGTGGCAGCTGAACTTCACCGCTTGGTGGCAAATATTTTTCCTCTGTATTCAGGAAGGCTATTTTTATGTTTTTTCTGTTTTTTGAAAGAAGAAAAAATTCAGCTTCTTTAGGCAGTTTTTTAAATTCTTTCTTTGAAAGTTCGTAAAGCCTTAAGGAATTTCCTTTTTCTTTAAGATATTCAAGATCTGCCGGATCAAAGCTGCTCCAGTTTTTATAGAAATCATTGTCTTTTATAAGTTTATTAAGGCTTTCATTAAGTGCGGTTTTCCCATCTGTAAGCTCAAGAAGCTCTTTTGAAAGTTTTAGACTATCTTCAAGGCTAAATGGCATAGCTTTTGCTTTTTTATCAGCTGCTGGTAAAAGATAAACTGCTTTTTCAAGAGTTGATTTTTTTTCTTCAAGAGCTGTAATATCCTGATTTAGTACTGTTTTTTTGTCCACATGAACAAGCTCTGTAAAACCAAGTCTTTCCAGATCCAGGCTTTTATTTTTTTCAAGACCTATGATATAGACCTTTTTCATTTTTGCAATCATTCTAGCTCACCTTAACCAGATTCTTTTTCGCTATCTTACCTCGTACAACTGCAGCAGTTTGCTGGTCGCCAAGATAGATATTGATTTTTCTGATATTTTCTTTTGTTTCCGGAATTTTTATTTTTTCAAAAAGATTTACTCTTTGTGTAGTAATTCGTAACTCTTCGCTTAATAGCCATATTTGTTCTTTAAATATGGCTATTTCTTTTTCAAGAGCTGCAAGTTTTTTAATTTTTTCTACACCCTTGTCTGTCCAGAGAGGTTTGTCAAAAAGATCGTATTTAATGTCTTTAAAAACAAGATGTTTAAAAACGGGAATGTCTACACCTGCAATGTTACCTATATCAGTAACAAGGGACTCAATTTCTATAAGCTCCTCAAGCCCTGCATCTTCACCAAATACTTCAATCCAGTTTTGAAGAGTGTTAAATGCAGCTTCATATTCCTTGTTTTTTTCTGCAAGCTCTGTTTCTACTCTACGAATTACCATTTGTAGCTGCTGTTTTTTAAGTTGAAGAGTAGGAAGATAGCGTGTAAAACGTTTAAGCGCATCTTTTTGTCTTTTTAGTTCGTTTTTTGTTAGTTTAACTTTAGCCATAAAATTTTTCCTTATTCAGGCCAAAATTTGGATATAAGATCAGATCTAAGCCCTGTTTCTTCTGGTGTAAAGCATTCGCTTAATATTTTCCATCCGTCATCAAGAGCCTGTTCAAGCGGAATGTTTACTGAAAGGTCCATCATCTGTTTTTCAAATATTTCGCCATATTTAAGAAGTTTATTATCCCAGTCTGTCATTCGAAAACCCATAGATTTTTTTTCCAGACTTTCTTTAAAGTTGGCATAAAGCTGAATCATACCATCCATAATGGCACGGTGATCATCGCGTGTTTCTCCATTTACCAGCTGTTTAAGTCTGGAAAGGCTTCCAAAAGGTTCTATTCTTCCATTTTTAAGATAGTATTGCCCTTCAGTAATATAGCCCGTATTGTCTGGAACCGGATGGGTTACGTCATCGCCTGGCATTGTTGTTGCTGCTAACAAGGTAATTGAGCCAGCACCTTCAAAATCAACGGCCTTTTCATATCTGGAAGCAAGCTGGCTGTAAAGGTCACCTGGGTAACCCCTGTTTGAAGGAACCTGTTCCATTGTAATGGCTATTTCTTTCATGGAATCTGCAAAGTTGGTCATATCTGAAAGAAGCACAAGAACCTTTTTCCCTTTAAGTGCAAAGCTTTCTGCTATTGCAAGTGAAATGTCTGGTACCAAAAGACATTCTACAATAGGGTCACTTGCTGTATGAACAAAAAATATTGTTCTGCTTAATGCTCCTCCTTCTTCAAGTGTTTCTTTAAAGAAAAGGTAATCATCGTATTTAAGGCCCATGCCTCCAATTATAATCATATCAACTTCAGCCTGCATGGCTATTCTTGAAAGGAGCTGATTATAGGGTTCTCCGGAAACTGAAAAAATAGGAAGCTTTTGGCTTTCAACAAGCGTATTAAACAGGTCAATCATGGGGATACCTGTTCGTATCATGTTTCTTGGTATTATTCTTTTAGCCGGATTTACAGAAGGTCCGCCGATTTCTATTAAATTTTCAGTAAGTTCCGGGCCATTATCGCGGGGCTTTCCACTTCCTGTAAAAATTCTACCCAAAAGGTTATCAGAGAATGATACCTGCATGGAATGTCCTAAAAAACGTATTTCATCTCCGGTTGAAATACCTCGGCTTCCGGCAAAAACCTGAAGTGAAACCTCGTTACCATCCAGACGGATTACTTCTGCAAGGCTGTCTCCGTGGCCAGAGCTTACTATTGCAAGATCTCCATATTTTATACCATCTGCAGTAACAGAAATAACGTTTCCTGCAATTGAATCTATTTTACTGTATACTTTTCGCATTTTTTTGCCTCTGTTAACTTATTTGCTTAACAAGGCCTTTGCCTTGCTGTCCATACCTGATTTTTTGCTTTCAAGCATGGAGATAATTTCCTCTTCCAGGCTTTTAAAGCTTTCAGAATCTGATTCTGAACCATTATAATCAAGAAACTTCTGTCTAAGCTGATAAAAATATTGCCTTGCTTCATCTTTGGTTTTTATATTAAACTCAGCTCCAAGTATGTTTAAGATCAGGTTGAATACATGTTTTTGTCTTTCTGTGCTTACAGAAACATCAACCGGATCAAAGGAGTTTTGTTGTAAATATACGGAATCAAGGAATTCGCTTTTAAGATAGAGTATGTAGTCTTCTGTGCTTGTACCCTCTTCGCCAATTACTTTCATCATCTGATCAATTTCATTTCCAATAAAGAGTATTTCCTTTGCATAATCTGTCAGATTTTGATCAAGCGCGCTTTCGTAATTGCTCCAGCTTTCAAGGGGATCAATTGCAGGATATTTTCTTGCATCACTTCTTTCTCTTGAAAGTCCATGAAAAGCACCTACCACTTTAAGTGTTGCCTGTGTAACTGGTTCTTCAAAGTTACCACCAGCTGGACTTACTGTGCCGCCAATTGTAACAGAGGCTATTTCACCTGTTTTAAGTTTTACTACACCAGCTCTTTCGTAAAAACTTGCAATAACTGATTCCAGATAAGCAGGGAAGGCTTCTTCACCTGGAATTTCTTCAAGGCGACCAGACATTTCCCGCATGGCTTGTGCCCATCGTGAAGTTGAATCTGCAAGGAGCAGAACATCAAGCCCCATCATTCTGTAATACTCTGCAAGAGTTACTGCTGTATAAACTGATGCTTCCCGTGCAGCTACAGGCATTGAAGATGTATTACAAATAATAATTGTTCTTTCCATAAGTGTTTTGCCTGTTCGCGGGTCTATAAGCTCCGGAAATTCCTTAAGTGTTTCTACTACTTCTCCGGCTCTTTCTCCACAGGCTGCTATAATTACAATGTCGATCTCTGCGTTACGGCTTGTAACCTGTTGAAGTACGGTTTTCCCTGCGCCAAAGGGTCCTGGAATACAGTAGGTTCCTCCTTTTGCAACAGGGAGAAAGGTGTCAATGACTCTTAGTTTTGTAACCATTGGTTCAGTTGGTTTAAGCCTTTCTGCATAATTTGTTATGGCTCTTTTAACAGGCCAGTCAAACTTCATGGTAAGATTATATGTGGTTCCCTTGCTGTCTGTGATTTCTGCAACTGTTTCATCAATTGTGTAGCTGCCAGAAGAAACTATGCTTTTAACAGTGTACTGATCTCTCATATAAAAAGGCACCATGATTCTGTGTTCAAAAATTCCTTCAGGCACAACTCCAAGTATGTCTCCGCCTGTAACAGAAGAGTTGATTTCAGCCTTGGGTGTAAAATCCCATTTAATGCTGTTATCAAGTGGTTCCAAATATACGCCTCTTTCCAGAAAAAAGCCGCATTGTTCTGCGAGTTGTGGCAAAGGATTTTGAAGACCATCGTAAATCTGGCCAAGTAACCCTGGCCCAAGTTCAACAGAAAGAAGGTCATTGGTTAATTCAACCAGATCTCCAATCCCAATGCCTCTGGTCATTTCAAATACCTGTAGTTCGGCTTCTGAACCGTTAATTCTTATAACTTCACTTTTAAGTTTTTTATCTCCAAGCACTACATAGCCCACTTCATTCATGGAGACATTTCCTTCAACTTCTATAGTAATCATGTTTCCATTAACGCCGATTACCTTACCTGTTGTTTTTATCATTTATTATACTCCAGTAATCAAACTAATATTTTTCAGATTCAGACAGCAGTGCTGCCTGTTGTAGTTTCATATATTTGCCTGTAATTTTCATTCCCTTTTTCTTTGGTAAACAAAGTCTTTCTTTTAAGCAGTTTAAGTTTAAGCAGGTAGGCTGCAAGTTTTTCCATGCTAAAATATTCAAGGGCTTCAAGTTCGCTAATTTTATTCCATCGCATTCTATCTAAAAGGAGTTCAGCTTCAAGAGGATTTTCCTGATTAAAGACTTCCCTTGCCAGTTCAGCAAGCCCGGCGTAGATGCTCCCTTCTTTTAAAGATTCATCTGCATTAAAATTGAGTCTGGATGCCCTTAGCCTTACAAGCTCATTTTTTAATGCAGTGTTCCATGCTTCAAACTCTGCTGATATTTGACTGCCTGATACATTGGAAAATTTAATAAAATCCCTTTCTGTCAACTCCTGCCTGCACAGTTCAATAAATTCATCCATATTGATTGGTGGCTCTGCATCGAATTTAAGCATGGGCAATGCAGTAATTAAATAATAGTATTGCATAAGCCTATTTTCCTTCTCCGCTTATAAGTGTGGCAAGCTTTGGATTAAGGTATTCAGACAGGGCTTCTGCAATACCTTCATCGGAAAAATTAAAATATGCACTTCCATCTTTGCTGGAAATAAAAAAGCCTTTTTCCATGTTTTTTGCTGTTTTAATTTCAAGGCCGTTTTTAATTTCTTCAGATAGTCTGGATGTCAAAATTTTTTGAAGGGTATCTGAATCTTTTTCCGGTATTTCTATGATAAAATTTCCTGTTTCAGTTTTATCCCATTTATTGATAGTATTTACTATGATTTCTTCCATTACATTAGCAGTTAAAGCCTTGTCTGTTTCTGTTTTAAGAAGTCTGTCAAAAATATCGGAAAGGTTTTTTCTTACAGTAAGTATTACATCCCTTCCAGCCTGTTTTACAGATGCTTTAGCACTGTTTTCAAAGCGCAAAGCATCTGCCTGAGCTGCTGCAGTTATTTCAACAGCTTTTTTTTCTGCATCTTTAATAATACTTTCAGCTTTCTGTTCCGCATCCTGAATGATTTTTTCAGCATTGTCTTCTGCTGCTTTGATTCCTTCGTTTTTAATTTTAGAGATAAGTTGTTCTACTTGAATTTCCATTCGTTTACCCGTTTAAAAAATATTCTTGTTATAGTACATTTATAAAAAATAATTCTCAGGTTGAAGAATAATTTAACATACAAATATAAGCAACAAAAAATTTGATATATACATAAACTATTAGAAAATTTTGTTTAATTTGGAGCATTTTATTTTTTTAATTGAATTAACCCCGCTGATTACAGAAATTGTACTGTATGAAACACTTTTTTGAAATAATAGTTTTAGCCCTTATTGTTGCAACTTTTTCCTGTGCTAATGACCACAGGGAGGAACCGGGTGGATATGTAATACCTGAATTTTATCACACCCCTGATGAGATAAATACATTTCTTGAAGATATACATAAAAAATATAAGGCTATTACCCGTGTTAAAACCATAGGGAATAGTGTAAGTGGCAGGTATATTAAAGCCATAATTATATCAGGCGACCCTGATGAACCAAAATTAAAACCAAACGATCCTGATGAAGCAAAATTAAAGCCAAGGATTCGCCTTACAGGAGGCATACATGGTTCGGAAATAATTTCTTCTGAAATCATGATCTATTTTATTAGGTATCTTGTTGAAAATTATGCTATTGACTCTGATATAAAAAGTCTTGTTGATTCTCGCTATATAGCAATCATTCCTGTGCTCAATCCTGATGGCCTTGCTGTTGCTGGGAGGCGAAATGATAATGGTGTTGATCTTAACAGGAATTTTTCTTCTACCTGGGCAGAGGGTTATGGGTATGGGGCAGAGCCTTTTTCAGAACCAGAGTCAAAGGCTTTGCGCGATTTTTCTATTGAACAGAATTTTCATCTTTCCGTCACATTTCATTCAGGTGCTGTGCTTGTTAATATTCCCTTTGATTATGGAAAAGAATCAGCCGGAGTTGTGCCTCTTGAAAATAATCTTGTAAGGGAATTTGCCTTTGCCTATTCCAGGGCAGGTGTTGAGCCAAAGCGTTTTATGGATAATCCTGATATTTACCAGTCCCAATATATGGAGGATGGGATAATCAACGGAGGGAGCTGGTATGTTATTACAGGCTCTTTGCAGGACTGGAGTTATCTTGAAACAGGTTGTCTTGACCTTACTGTTGAGGTGGCAAAACGTACTCCTAAAACTGAGGATGAGGCAATGCGGGTTTTTGAATATAACAGAGATTCCATTATTGCATATATTCAAAAAGGGGGACAGGGAGTTTATGGCAGGGTTACAGATGATAATGGAGATCCTGTTGCAGATGTTAAGATTGCCCTGACCCATGGTGATATTGTTGTAAAGACAGATGCAGATGGCTACTATCACAGGATTTTGCTCCCGGGGGATTATACACTCTCCTTTCAAAAAACCGGTTATGAAACAGGTAGTACAAATGTATCTGTTCCTGATTCAGATTCAGGTATATTAAAAAATATTACATTAACACCACAATAAATTTTTATAAAAAATATTGTAATTATCTTCTTTATATTTTATATTCATTTCAAATACATTCCGGAGAGAAGAAAATGAGAATAAAAATATCAATGTTTTTATTATTAATATTATTACCAGTTTATGCCTATTCCATGAAGGTCTCTTTTTTTTTAGGTGATGTTAAAATGGAAAGGGGAGGAAGGGTTACCTCTTTAAAAATGGGAAATACTGTGGGCAATGGCGATGTTATAAAAACCGGCAAAGGTGCAATGGTTGAGCTTTCCTATCCAAATAACAGCAAAATTACTCTTCAGGGTGATACTGTT
>JBBAGC010000041.1:0-10110 GCA_041655115.1 Spirochaetota bacterium
TGAGGCAAAACAAAAAAAGAAAATTTCCAGCCTTAACACAGTATTTTTTGCTGATAAAAATGAGGTGTGGATTGCAGGCAATGAAGGGCTAATTTTAAAAAGCACAGACAAAGGTTTAACCTGGTCACAAAATAAATTTAAGGAGTATAATTTTTACTCCATGGTATTTTTAAATAAACATGAAGGATACATTGCAGGAGAAAGTGGCACAATTATTCGCACAATAAATGGGGGAGAAACCTGGAGGAGCGAAAAATTGCCAACCAATAGAATAAACAAAATGCTCCTCTCTGAAAAAGAAACCTGGGCAGTGGGTAATGGAGGAACAATTCAGCATACATCAAACAATGCCTATAAGTGGAGCGGAAAATCAGGTAAAAGCTTTACAAACATGGCTGTAAACTTTTTTGCTCCTTTCCTTTTTATCTGGATCCTCTTTGTTGTTGCATACACAACAATACCAAACACAAAAATTCCCTTCCGATTTTCCGCAATTGGTGCTGCCTTTACTGGCACAGTGTGGGTAATTTTTATTCTGCTGTTTATCTATTATGTTAAGGCTTTTGCCAAGGGAACATTTGCTATTTATGGTGCACTTGCAGCATTTCCATTATTTCTTCTCATGGTCTATGCATCTGCCTTAATAATACTTTACGGAGCAGAGGTTTCATATACCCTTATGCATCCTGAAACATACAAAAGCCTTAAAAACACATTTAAGGATATACGTAAGGTTAACCTCTATTATGGCCTGGCAATACTTAATCACATTTATGCCAAGTTTGAATCAGGAAAAGGGTCATCAACCTATTCTGAAATTATGAAAAAAATTAAATTTAATGCAGCTGACCAGGATTATTTTATAAAGCTCTTTACTGACCAGGGCTATATTGATACTGACAACAAAGGTTACTTTATCCCCACAGGCCCGGCTGAAAGTATAAAGCTTTTAAGTATTTTTGATACAATTCATGAATCTGAAATGCTCCTTCCTCCGGGATTTAAAAAGAACAGCAACAGGACAAACATTAAGGAAATCTTTAACCAGCTCACTGATGCAAGACACAAGGTTCTTGGAGAAATGACTCTGAAAGATCTAAAAATGTAAAATATTTTTTAGTACAATCATTATATTTTCCACATCCCCGCCGCCTACGGCGGCGGGGATATGAGGACATTTTAAATACTAATTAAGAAATTAAGGTTGAGAAATATACAAGTTGATCACCTGGAATAATAGCCAAATATAAAGGGGATTAGTACCTGTTCTCCTTTTATATTTTCCGGAACAGGACCAAAATTGTTAGAATACCTGATTGCGTCAAGGCAGGAGCTATCTAATGATTTATTCCCCAATGAATCAAGGATTTTAACTTCAAGAACATCACCATTTCTATCCATAATAAAATAAAGTTTTACCTGCTGACTTTGTATAGCCATTATTCTCATACTTCCAGGAGCATAGGCTCCTGTAACAGGGTTGTATCCCCTTATAATAGCATTTGCCATTGCAGGAGGATGCCAGTTTGAGGCAATTTTATTTTTCATCTGCCTGAAATACTCAAAATTTTTAAACTTTGCAGTATTAAAGGAAAACATCCCATCATTGGAATAGTAAATTGCATTTTGCCGTGTAACACTATTTTTATCAGGAATTGTCACCTGATGCGCAGCACCGCCTGAACCAGCAGAAGACCTGGATTTTTCCCAGGGTCTGCTTATGTTCATTACTACTTCTGACAGATCGTTCAAAATAAACTTTTCCCTTCCCTGGCTCACCACCCTTTCCCCTGCTTCTGAACCAGTGGCTCCCTTTTTGAGTTTAAACTCAAGGGAGTTGTTTAACCACCTGTCCCCTTTTTCTCTGGTAATATAGCCCCTGGCTGATGAATCCCTGTCAGAGAGAAGAGTTCTATTATCTATAATACGCTTGTCATCCTGGTTGATATTAACAATAATGTCCCTTCCTGCAGCAACAGATCGGGACTTTGCATCTGAACTATATGAAACCAGACCCCTGTAATCAGGCATAAGAAGAGCAAGCAATATTATAATATGCAGAAAAAAGGATATTATAATAAGAAGGGCTAAATCAATTTTGTATTTTTCAGTTGCAATCATATTTTTAACAAAAGCGGATATTATTTTATTTCCGAATAAACAATTACAGAATTAGACATAAAAAATTATTTTTTTGTTACAAATAATTAAGCCCGCCAAAAAGCGGGCCTAATTATTCTCTGTGTCTATATTTTACTTGTTTGCTTCTTCTTCAAGCTGCTTCTTTCTTGCATCAATTATCTTGTCAGCATCCTTTCCTGAAATTGGATCATAATGGGAAAACTCCATTTCAAAAGTAGCCTTGCCACTTGTCATTGCGCGCAGATCTGTGCTGTACCTGAGCATTTCAGACTGTGGAACCTGTGCTCTTACCACAGAAATATTGCTCTCACTATCATCACTGCTGTCCATACCAAGCACTCTGCCTCGCCTGCTGGTTATATCACTCATAATATCGCCCATAAACTCCTTATCAGCGAAAATCCTCACCCTCATTATTGGCTCAAGAAGCTGGGGGCCGGCCTGTTCCATGGCAGCTTTAATCGCCTGTCTGGCTGCAATTTTAAATGCCATTTCAGAGGAGTCAACAGCATGAAATGAACCAAAATAAAGTTCAGTCCAGATATCAACAACCGGAAACTTGGCTAAAACACCCTCTTCCATGCCTTCTATCAATCCCTTTTCTACTCCCGGAATATACTGCTTGGGAACTACACCACCAACAATGCTGTCCACAAACTCAAAGCCCTTCCCTCTTTCATTTGGCTTAACCCTGATATGAACTTCACCATACTGACCATGGCCACCTGACTGTTTTTTATGCTTATACTGGGCTTCACTATTTTTAGTAATAGTTTCCCTGTATGCTACCCTGGGTATATTTGTAATAATATCAAGTTTGGTTCTTTCCTTAAACTTGTTAAGAATTATATTAAGGTGCATTTCACCCATGCCAGAAAGAACTGTTTCTGTTGTTTCAGGATTAAATCCATAAGTAAGAGTGGGATCCTCCTCAACAGCCCTGTTCATGAACTGGCCAATTTTATCCTCATCTCCTTTTTTGGCAGCTTCAACAGCATAGGAAAACACAGGATGGGGCACTGTATAAATTGGAAGCACTACAGGTTTTTTTGAATCACTAAGGGTATCAAGCGTCATTGCCTTATCAAGCTTAACAAGCACACCAATGTCACCAGCTGCGATTGAAGGCATCTCAAACTGCTTATTACCCATCATTGCAAAAATTTTACTTACCCTTTCCTTTGATCCTCTTGTAGCATTTAAAATCTCTGTGTCAGGATACATCTGTCCGGAAATAACCTTAACAAAGTTAAACCTGCCTGCATACTGATCAATAGAAGTCTTCCATACAACTGCAGCAAGTGAACCTGATGAATCAAGGTTAACCTTTATTTCCCTGTCAGTAAAGCCAGGTTCATGCCCTGTAAATTCCTTCCCTGATACTGGAGCAGGAGCAAAACGCTTTATTACCTTAAGAAGATTTTTTACACCTATTACCTTCCCGGAAGAACCACAGATTACAGGCGTAAGTTTAGCATCTTTAAGCTGAATGCTTATACCACGCCTGATTTCATCTTCAGTAAGTTCTTCACCATCAAGGAATTTTTCAATAAGCGCATCTTCACCTTCAGCACCAAGCTCAATAAGGTTGAGTCTTTCATCTTCAGCTATATCCTGCATTTCAGAAGGAATTTCAGATACAGTAACATCACTGCCATTGCCCTTTGGAGTAAAGAGCTTCATGTCAATAGTATCAATAACGCCTGTAAAATTTTCCCCTTCGCCATTTGGAACGCAAAGAGAAGCAACATTAACACCCAGGCTCTGTTTCAGATTATCAATTACCTTGTTATAATTAGCCCTTTCCTTATCCATTTTATTTACATAAATTATTCTGGGAATATTGTTTTCAGTTAAATATCTCCAGGCTTTTTCGGTTTCAATCTGCACACCGTCAACTGAGTCAACAACAAGGATCGCTGTTTCCACAGCCTGCAAAGCTGTTCTTGCTTCACCTACAAAGTCCGCTGTTCCAGGTGTATCAATAATGTTTATCTTTACCTCTTCAAACTCCACAAAACCCATTGAGCTTTTTATAGAGATTTTTCTTTCCTTTTCGTCATCATCATAATCTGAAACAAGTGTCCCATTGTCTATTGAACCCATTTTGTCGATTTTACCGCCAACAAAAAGCATAGCCTCAAGGAGTGTTGACTTTCCAGTTCCGCCGTGACCGATAATTGCTACATTCCTTATTTGTTCAGTCTTGTATTCCTTCAACATCTAAGAACCTCCTAAATTATCTCATACATATAAAAACCACTGTTATTGTATAGTCTCTGAATAAGAAAGAAAACCCCTGTATATTAATAATGGTAGAATTTTAGGGATAATAATTTGTCATTCCGGCCGAAGTGATAACCTAGGCAAGCATTTTAGAAACATCCTGTTTCGTGCTTGCAGGCAACCATCGTGGCTGCACTGCCGGAATCTCCTGAAAAAATCAGGGTTATTAGATTCCTGCATACGCAGGAATGACATTACCCACAAAATTAAACTGCTACCCTGTATATTCAGGAGTCGCGTTTCCATGAAAAGATTTGACAATATCCGTTGATTAAATAAAGTTATTTCTTTTTTTTGTAAAGAACTTTATTTATTATACACAATCTGTTTTCAAATATTTAGACTCAATATAAGCATCATCCTGTCATGAAAAATCCAAAAATTAATTTTCTTTTTTCACCCTCTTAATAAAGATCAATATAAAAAGCAACAGTATATACAGGGCAGATGCATACAGGATAACATCCCCAACCCTTGAATAAAAAGTGTGCCTGTTCATTTCCGGATAAATAGTACCTGTGAAAAAACCTTTTTTTAAAATCGGATATTCAGCAGCAACCCTGCCAAAGGGATCTATAATAGCACTAACTCCTGTATTGCCTGCGCGTACAACCCATAGTCCATTTTCCACAGCACGAAAAACTGAAGCAGAAAAATGCTGAAAGTGTCCATTAAAAGTATCAGTCCATCCGTCATTTGTAATATTAATAAGAAAATCTGCACCCATGAGTTTATATTTCCTGCAAAGCCTGTGAAAAATACCTTCATAGCAGATAAGGGGACCAAACTTTAAATCATTAACCTCAAAAAGCATAGGCTTTTCTCCAGGAACAAAGCTGGAAGCGCCAAAGCTTGTAATAATCTTTTTTACAAAAGGAAATATTTTTTCATAGGGAAACCACTCTCCAAAAGGTACAAGAAAAATCTTTGCATAGGACTGAACCACCTTGCCCTCTTTATCAATAAGCACAGCATTGTTTTGCGGATAAATTTCCATAAACTTGCCACTCTCTTTAATAGTTACCCCTATTTCACCTGTAAAAAGAGGCCTGCCCCATTTTTTCACATTGTCAAAAAGAATTTTATCAAAGAGTATCTCCTGCCCGGTTGTTTGTCTGAAGGAAATAGTCTCCAATGTAGCTGACTCGGACCATATAATAAAATCAGGATTTTCCTCCATAGCCAGATCAGTGTACTTAATAAGCTCCCCTAAATACTGATACTTATTTCCTCCCCAGTTTTCCCAGGGTGAAATACAGGACTGAACAGTAGCCAGTTTTAATTGACCATCTGCCTGCTCTCCTGAATCATAAAAAAGCCTTACACTTCCCCATATAGTAATAAGCATTATAACAAGCAAAGATGATGCAAAATGATAAAAGCCTCTATTGCGATAAAATGGATTTCCTGGACGAGGAGCATTGATGCATGAAAAAATAAAACCTGCTAAAGAAACATTAAAAAGAATAATAACAAAATTTACACCTAAAATTCCGGTAATAGCTGACATCTGAATAAAAGGAGTAAAGGGATATTGTGAGTAGCCTATATAGGTCCAGGGAAAAGCAATAAACCCCACTGACTGGATATAGTCAACAAGAATCCATATAGCCGGATAAATAAAAATTCTCATTGATTCAAACTTTGCTGATAAAATTTCAGAAAAAATAATTTTTGCTGTAAAAAAAACAGTAAGGCTGGGAATCAGAAAAAGGAGAATAACAAAATACCCACCTGGAACAACAGCACCAAAATTCCCTATCCAGCCATATGCAAGCAGGTTCCCTGCAAGGCCTGTAATAAATGAAACAAGAAAAACTTCTTTTAGAGGTTTTCCCTTAATGTAAACCAGCAATGGAACCATTGATACCCAGGCAAAAAAAGAAAAGAATTTTAAAAAAATAAAGTCATAAGAAGGGAAGGATAAAAAAATTAAAACCGATGTTAATAGATAATAATTTTTTAAAAAAAATTTTTTCAAAGCCATTTCTTCACTCTTCTTTTAATATTTTTTTTCTCGCGGGAACAGGCATAATAGCCTTCAGTAATAATTTTACTGCTCATTGTAAAATCCAGGGTTCCCACATCAGGCAAAACAGGTTCAATAATTACAGCAGGCTTGTGATAGCGAAGGGTTTTTTCTGTATTTATGTCACTCATAATATCAACACTCTGAAAAAGGATTTCAAAAATACTTGGGAAATTTCTTGTACTGCCAGAACCAAGCCATTGTTCTATGCTTGAGTACCAGCCTGTAATTTTTTTTTCCACAGGAATTAATATTTTTTCACCATACTTTACAATTCTAATGGATTTTGGTTTAAGGGATTTATCAGGATCTTCTTTTTTAATTTTAACCATATCCTTAAATTTTTTTTTCTTTTCCACTGGATGAAGATTAACAGCAATAACAAGACCTGCACCCATATCATTAACAACATCAATGGGCAAGGGTCTTGCTACACCACCATCAAGAAGAAAAGTATCATTATACGCAAGAGGCACAAAAATACCAGGAATTGAAACACTTGCCCTTAATGCTTCAAGGATATTTCCGCTTTTAAAAACTACAGGCTGACCTGTTGAATAATCAGTTGCTACAATAGCCAGAGGAATTTCAAGATCCTCAATTTTAGCATCAACAGGAATATACTTGCTCATAAAATCTGTAAAACCATTGCCTTTAATAAGACCGGATCTGGGAAGGGTAATATCAAAAACTGAAAGGAGCTGCTTTTTTGAAAAAGCAAGCATATCCTCTTTAAACTCATTAAGTTTTCCGCAGCAATAGAGGCTTCCAACAACAGCGCCAATACTTGACCCTGCTATCATGTCAATAGGGATTTCCATACTCAAAAGGTACTCAATTACAGAAATATGAGCCAGACCCTTTGCGCCCCCGCTTCCAAGAACCAGGCCAACAGAACGATTTTTAAAATATTTAAAAGGATTAAACATTGTTTCTCCTGTGCAGTAAAACTTTAACAAGTGTTTTTATAAAATAACCAATCAAAAAAAAATCCACTACTTATTATATAAATTTTAAATAAAATAACAGCTATAATCCTTAAATAATTTTAAAAAAATGAGATATATGATGATCGAAGAAATAAAACAGTTAAAATAAATTAAATTGATAAAATCTCTTGACACTTAGCCCCTGTTTAATTAGTTTGCATTAAGATCGCGCGGTGGAGCAGCTGGTAGCTCGTTGGGCTCATAACCCAAAGGTCCCAGGTTCAAATCCTGGCCGCGCTAATTAACAACATAATGGCGGGGTAGCTCAGTTGGTTAGAGCGCACGGCTCATATCCGTGAAGTGGGGGGTTCGAGTCCCTCCCCCGCTAAAAACGCCAGAAAAAATCAAAGACAAAGAAATTTGTCTTTTTTTTTGTAAAAAATTAAATATGCTCTGACCCCATTGAGCTAAAGAAATGTTACTCTATAATCAGAAGTGTGCTCTGACCCCATCTGCTTAAACATATAAAATTTTTGACTTTTCCTCAAAATACAGGATTTTTAATCTATAACAGAAAAGGATAAATATTATGCTGATAATAAAACGAATCTATGAAAACCCAATGGAAACAGACGGATTCAGAATCCTCATTGATAGATTATGGCCCAGGGGCATATCTAAAGAAAAAGCAAAAATTGATCTATGGTTAAAAGAAATTGCACCAAGTGATGAATTAAGAAAGTGGTTTTCCCATGATCCGGAAAAATGGGCTGATTTTAAAGAAAAATACAAATCAGAGCTGGCAAATAACCTGGAATCAATAAAAGTAATTAAAGAAATAATGAAAAAGGAAAAAACCATCACATTCCTGTATGCTGCAAAAGATGAAGAGCACAATAATGCAATTGTATTAAAGGAATTTTTAAAAAAATAGCGTCTTTTTCTTTTTCAGAATTTTTGTGTAAAAAATTTTCTTGCAATATAAATCAACTTTTTTAATCTCTTGGAATCATTGTTTCCTCTTAACAAAGTGCTTAAATTGTAACTTATTGCTTCACTTCGTTTGCAAAAATAAAAAGTAGTTGTTCAGGGGAATTCCAATATAAACGGAGTATTACTACTGTGTTATTATTAACATCTCTCATTATTATATTTATTGTTTTTTCAGCTGTTATTTCCAGAAAATTAAACATACCATTAATTATAATTTCCCTGCTTATAGGCATAATATTTGGCAGCGATGTCACAGGGATTATATATTTTGATAATGCTATCCTGGCAAAAGAAGTAGCTAACATTGCGCTAATATTCATACTGTTTGCCGGAGGATATGGAACTAAAAGTTCTCATCTTAAATCTGTTATAAAGCCAACAATGCTCCTGGCAACTGTTGGAGTTTTAATTACAGCAAACATATCAGGTCTTATTTTTTATTACATATCCGGCTGGACTTTTATCAATTCATTATTATTAGGAGCAATTATATCCTCAACTGATGCAGCAGCAATTTTTTCAATTTTAAGATCCCGCTCAATTAACCAGAATGTTACAATGATCACTGAAATAGAATCAGCTGCAAATGATCCCATGGCTATTGTTTTTACTACTTTTGTAATTCAACTTATTGTTGGAAGTAATTTTAGCACCAGTTATTCAATACTGCTATTTACATGGCAACTATTCGGAGGAGTGAGTTTTGGGATTTTAACCGGATTTATCGGGACTTTTCTTTTTAAGAAGTTAAGAGACATAGATGTGGGTTATTTCTACCTGTTTTTAATTGGTATAATTTTATTAAGTTTTGGATTAGCTGATTTTTGCAAAGCAAGCGGAATGTTATCAGCTTTTTTTGCTGGAACTGTTATGGGTAACAAAAAATTACCATATAACAACGGAATATCCTCATTCACAGAAATTTTATCTTTTATAGGAAATGTCTGTTTATTTGTTCTTTTAGGCCTTTTGGTGTTCCCAAAAGATTTCTCCAGTATATGGCATCTTGGAGTTATATTGTTCCTGATTATAACATTTATTGCTAGGCCTGCTGCAATGTTCCTATGTACATTTTTTACCAGATTATCTTTAAAAGATAAAACATTTCTCAGCTGGAGTGGCATAAGGGGTGCTGTGCCTATAGTCCTGGCAACATATCCTGCTGCAGCTGGGATAGATAATGATCACCAGATTTTTAATATAATTTTTTTCGCAGTTACCTTATCTGTTATATTTCAGGGAACAACAATTGGCAAGCTGGCAGATCTTTTGGATCTAAGCGTAAAAAGCAGAACCAGGCCAACAAAAACAATGGAATTGGTAACTGTACATGAAACTAACTATGAATTAATTGAAATATTTATTGATAACGATATATATGAAGGAGAGTGCAAAGTTTCCGATTTATCTTTACCTG
Organism: Spirochaetota bacterium; assembly: GCA_041655115.1. Taxonomy (GTDB): domain Bacteria; phylum Spirochaetota; class UBA4802; order UBA4802; family UBA5550; genus JBBAGC01. The sequence continues at coordinate 9,797 of JBBAGC010000041.1, forward strand.
TTGGTACAACAATAACAATGATCAATAGAAACAATACTGTTTTAGCCCCATCTGGAGAAACCGTGATTTACCCGGGTGATATACTTTCTGTACTGATTGAGAAAAAGAAAATACAAAAAGGCATTGATGAGATTTTGCGAATGTTTTTAAAAAAATAATTTAAGCACAAATAATATCACACCCACTATTACATTAAATTAAGGAATTCTTCTACAGTAAGTCCGCTTTTCCTGATAAGCCCACGCAAAAGTCCCGGAGCAAGCTCTTTATGTGCCGGAATAGATAGTGTAGGCCGCCATTGGTGTGCAAGAATC
>JBBAGC010000042.1:0-9925 GCA_041655115.1 Spirochaetota bacterium
GATGTGAGGGATTGGCGCTATCTGGTTTATCCATTCATCAAGCCTGCTGATCAAGTCGTTAGAATCAGAAGAGGCATTATTAATTACCGGCTTGTTATCAGAGAGGATAATCACTTCCGCTTCACCTTCAGGAATGTCGTGTGGTAATTTTATCACCAGTTTTCGATCATTTGGAATTTTTATACGTGATTTATATGCATACATAAACCCAGCTGTATATTGATTGACAAAGAGAGAATGAAGAGGTATTTTAAAATTGAATTAGTAAAGAAGAAATCGCGTCTTTGATTGATTTTTAAGTTCAATTTATTATAGTAATCTGTTATAATAGGAGTTTAATATGAAATCTGAATTTACAGCCATTATTGAAGCAGCGCCAGAAGGGGGATATTGGGCTATATGTCCTGAGGTTCCAGGAGCTAATGGGCAGGGTGAAACTGTGAATGAGGCAAAGGAAAGTCTTAAAGAGGCGATTGAGCTTATATTTGATGAGCGAAGATCTGATATGTTGCGTGGATTGCCGGATGATGTAATTAGGGAGAAGGTGCTTGTTGGATGAAAAGAAAGGATCTGGAGCGCAGGTTAAGAATAGCCGGATGTTATTTAAAGCGGGAAGGAGCTTCACATTCTATTTGGATAAATCCTAAACCGGGTTGACATTTGAAGGCTTTATGTCAAGTTATTGAGCTGTTTTTGATAGTCGATTTTAAAAAAAATATTTACCCTGGATGTTGAAATGAAAAAAATATTTTTTTCTGGCATAATAGCTCTTATACTTTGCACCCTGGTTTATGCTGCTTCATCAGATCTCGATAAGATAACAAGGGAAGTGTGGCTCAAGATCGGCACCTCAAAAAGTGTTTGTGATGATTTTGACTACTTTCCAGAGGGAGGCATGCGCAACTTTGCCTGTCACCTGGGCTATTTTATTTCCTATCAAAAATTTATTGAGTTAATGGGCGTAAAACCCTTTCTTAAAGGGCCACATGACAGCAATCAGCTTGACCTCTTTAGCAATGATTTTGGCCATTATAACCCTGAGTTCGTAAAAAAACTCTCCAGGGTGATGATTCCCGCTCTTAAAGATAAAAAATTTCGTAATAAAACCCAAAATATTTATAATGAATTCATCAGTCCTCTGGCGCGCGTGTATTACGTCACGTATAAAAAACTTAGCGTTCACCCAAAATTCTTAATAGATCAAAAAGAAATATATCTTGAGGCTATATCCGAAGAGATTTATTTCGACCATGAGCAGTTCTTTGGATTTATGAGCAAAGGCTTCTTTATGAGCCCGGAGGACAAAAAACATTTTCAACCCTATTTTGATGGAGGCTATAATGGCAATGTGGTAAAAACCGCCGTGATCTTCTGGATAAGACGTCACATTGACGGAACCGCTCCTGAGTTTTTTAAAGGCCTTGAACTCCTTTTAAAAACTTACGATCCTGCGTTTAAAAGGATTGCCGACTCTACAGACTGGAAACGCTCCCGAATTTTCAGGGAACCTTTAGCCCCGTGTCCTGACGAGCTTTTTCCCTCTCCCTGAAAAAATACATTATTAGCTAATGTACGTCAAGGTTTCCTGCTCTTAATTTATTTTACTTTGATAGTTGTGGTATAGCCCTTTAGGTTTAATAGAATATCAGTAACTCCCCAGGGGCCCTTAACTTAAAGTATGTTTTAGTATAGTTCTTTATCATTCATGATTGACATTTTATCCTATAAGTTATCCACTATAAAGTCGGAAGCGCCTATTTTAATATAGAGAGACATATCTGAACATAGAAGTAACTGGTATAAAAGATTGACAATTTTTAAATTATCAGTTAAATTCAAGTCATCAAAACAATTATAAGAGGATCAGGTGATGCTGTCAGAGCAACAAATAAAATCAATCAGAGATGTAATTGTCAGAAAATATAATCCGGAAGCAATATATGTTTTCGGAAGTTATGCCACAGGCAAAGCTTCTGAAGAGAGCGATCTTGATCTTCTCGTTATAAACAGTTCTGAACTGGAAAATGATAAAGTAGGTATTGAAACAAGTAAGTCTCTCTTTCCCAGAGATTACTCGCTTGATCTATTTGTTTTACGTGCTGAAGAATTTCAGAAAAAAATAGATGGTGGCCTGAGTTTCTGGAAAAATATTCACAGGTGTGGAAAGAAGATTTATGAGCGGTAAAGAAGTAAAAGCCTGGCTTGAGTATGTCTGATGAACAGACAGAGTGATTGATTAAAAGAGGTGTATGAATGGCTCAGGTCAATGATGAAATAATTAGAAAAGTTCGTGAAGCAATAATAATATTTCAATAAAAGAAGCATATTTGTTTGGTTCATATGCTTCGGGTTCTGAACATGATAGGAAGGGAATATGATCAATCTGAAAATTAAAAAAAATTGATAGAGGATTTAAATAGTCTGTCATTTGATTCACAGAAGAAAGTTCAGGAATTTGCTCACGCTTTGTTGATAACTCAAAGTCGTGGAAAATCAGGTAAAGAAATGATCAGGTTTGTAGGGATATTAAAGGATGATGAGGCAATGGAATTGAAACAGATTATTCAAGATGGATGTGAAAAGGTAGATGAAATAAACAGTATTCATTGAAAGTATTAACTAGAGATAAATATTTTCAATTTGCTGATGATATAGATGCTGATATATTGAGTAATAAAATTAAGCGATATAGATATAGCTCTTTCTTGCTAATAAAAAAAATCTGCAAGTTGCTGCTGAGAAAGTAGGAGTGGGGGAATTAAAATTTTCCAAATGGTGGTATTCTATTAAAAATAGTTGTAAAATATGATTATCTGGTTATTTTTTATTATATTTGGAGAACTGGATGAGTAGGTTAGAAAAAGTATTATTAAAAATACTTACCGGACAACACGATAGAAATTTAGATTTTGATGATTTACGAGGATTATTGAAGCGTCTTAATTTTAAAGAACGGATTAAAGGGGATCATCATATTTTTACCAGAGAAAATGTTGATGAAATAATAAATATTCAGCCTAATGGCAAGCTTGCTAAACCATATCAGGTGAAGCAGGTTAGAAACTTAATAATCCGTTACAAACTTGGAGGAATAGATGGGAAAATATAAATACGAGGTAATTATCTATTGGAGCGATGAGGATAACACCTATGTCGCTGAAGTGCCGGAGCTTTCAGGGTGCATGTCGGATGGAGCAAGTTATGAAGAAGCGCTTAGCAATGTTCGTGTAATTATTGATGAGTGGATTGAAACAGCTGTTGAGGAAGGGAGAGATATTCCGGAATCGCGTGGAAAACTTATGTACGCTTAAATTTTTAGCTATCACTAACAAGACCATAATCCGGGGTGTTTCGTTGATTAAACAGGTCTGAATATGTCTGATGAACAGAAAGGATGTTTGATTAAAAGAGGTGTATGAATGGCTCAGGTCAATGATGAAATAATCAGGAAAATTCGTGAAGCAATTGACTTTTAAGCAATAATAATATTTCAATAAAAGAAGCATATCTGTTTGGTTCATATGCTTCGGGTTCTGAACATGAATGAAGTGATATAGATATAGCTTTTATTTTTGATGATTTTTCAGATGATTGATACAATGAAAGGCTTCGTTTGATGAAAATTATAAATACTATTGATAACAGGGTAGAACCGGTTCCATATGACCCTGAACAGTTTATAGAAACAGATCCATTGGTCTGGGAAATAAAAAAACATGGGATTGAGATAAATCTTAAATATTGATGATGTCTGCTTAAACCCTCCATGCTATTCGATTTTTGTGATACCCCGCAGCAGTAAATAAAAGTATATAATAAAATCCTATAAATGTAATTCCTCAAACCCGGCTATATATTGATTGACAAAGGGAGAGTGTGGAGGTATTCCAAAAAATGGAACTATCTAGTGGATTAAAAAAATAAAGAATAAAAACAGGAAGAACCAGGTTGGCTAAAAATAAACAGAAAAAAGAAACAAAAGAAAAACCCATTGAAGTAGCTCTTTGGGAATCTGCAAATAAGCTAAGAGGCAGCGTTGAGCCTGCTGAATACAAGCATGTTGTTTTAGGTTTAATTTTCCTTAAATTTGCCAGCGATAAATTTGAAGAACATCGCCAAAAACTTATAAACGAAGGCAAAGAAAAATATATTGAAATGCCCGATTTTTATAATATGAGCAATGTCTTTTTCCTGGAAGAAATATCTCGCTGGAGTTATTTAATAAAAAAATCCAAACAGAATGATATAGCACTTCTTATTGATACTGCTTTACACACTATAGAAAAAAATAATAAGATTTTAAAAGGTGCATTGCCGGACAACTATTTTTCCCGTCTTGGGCTTGATGTAAATAAACTGGCCTCTCTTTTAGATACCATAAACGATATTGATACAACAAGAGATCCAAAACAGGATGTGGTGGGCAAGGTTTATGAGTATTTCTTATCTAAATTTGCTCTGGCAGAAGGAAAAGGAAAGGGTGAATTTTATACTCCAAAAACAATAGTAAATCTTATAGCAGAAATGATTGAGCCATATAAGGGTATTATCTATGATCCAGCCTGTGGTTCAGGCGGTATGTTTGTACAGTCTATAAAATTTATCGAAGCCCATCATGGTAACAAACTTGAGGTTTCTATTTATGGCCAGGAATACACCAATACAACCTATAAGCTTGCCAAGATGAATCTTGCCATTCGTGGCATTTCTGCTAATCTTGGGGAAAAAGCTGCAAACACATTTTTAGATGATCAGCACAAGGATTTAAAAGCTGATTTTATCATGGCAAATCCACCCTTTAATCAAAAAGATTGGCGTGGTGAAAATGAACTTTTGAATGATCCTCGCTGGCGGGGTTATGATGTTCCGCCAAAAAGCAATGCCAACTATGGCTGGATTTTAAATATGGTAAGCAAGCTTTCAGAAAACGGAGTTGCAGGTTTTATCCTTGCAAATGGCGCTTTGAGTGGTGGTGGTGAAGAGTACAAAATTCGCAGAAAACTTATTGAGAATAATCTGGTGGAAGCGATTTTAGTTCTTCCCCGGAATATGTTTTATACAACTGATATCAGTGTAACTCTCTGGATTTTGAATAAAAATAAAAAGGATCAAAGCAAAAAAATTGGTGAAGAAATCCGTAAATACCGCAATAGAGAAAAAGAAATACTATTTATGGATTTACGTCAGATAGGTGAACCTTTTGAAAAAAAATACACTCAATTTTCTGATGCTCATATTCAAAAAGTAGCAAAAACCTATCATCAATGGCAATCAAAAAAATTGAAAATATCCCTGAATTCTGTTACTCAGCCTCGCTTGAAGAGATTGTTAAAAAGGATTTTTCCCTTGTGCCAAGTAAATATATCGAGTTTGTAAATCGTGATGAAAATATCGACTTTGATGAAAAGATGAAAAGCTTGCAGGCGGAGTTTGCCGAGCTTTTGCTGCAGGAGGAGCGGTCAAAAGCAGATCTTTTAGCTGTCTTTAAGGAGCTTGGGTATGAGATTAATCGAGGTGAATAATGACAATCTATAAGCGGTTTGGTGATTATATTGAACTGGTTGATGAGCGAAACTGTGATTTAGAAGATTTACCGCTCATGGGGTTGAGTATTTCTAAGGAATTTATTCCGTCTGTGGCAAATATCATAGGAACGGATTTATCAAATTATAAAGTTATAAAAAAACAACAGTTTGCTTGTAGTCTAATGCAGGTAAGTCGTGATGGGAAAATGCCGATTGCAATGTATAAAGATGAAGCAGCAATAATGTCACCAGCATATCCGATGTTTGAAGTTAAAGATAAAAGAATACTTATACCAGAATATTTAATGATGTGGTTTAGCAGAAGTGAGTTTGATCGTCAAGCTGCATATTATGCTGTTGGAGGTGTACGGGGAAATTTACCCTGGGAAGACTTTTGTGATATGAAATTTCCTGTTCCGTCAATTGAAAAACAGAGGGAGATTGTTGCTGAATATAATGCTGTACAAAACAGAATCGACCTGAATAATAAAATGATCCAAAAGCTGGAAGAGACTGCTCAAGCGATTTATAGAGAGTGGTTCGTGGGAAGTGCTTATGTAGAAAATGAGAAAATAAAACTTAATCAACTAGTTCAAACACAGTATGGCTATACAGAGACAGCATCCATGGAAATAATAGGACCTAAGTTTTTGAGAATTACTGATATAGCTCAAAACCAAATTGATTGGTCAAGTGTACCTTATTGTAAAATTTCAAAAAGTAATTTTGAAAAGTATCGACTAAAGTCAGGTGATATTGTGGTAGCAAGAACAGGGGCTACAGTAGGTTTCGGTAAAAGATTACATAAGCATTTCCCAGATTGTGTATTTGCTTCATTTCTTGTTAGATTTATTCCAATTGAATTAAAATGGAGTTTATTCTTAGGCTTAACCGTGGACTGTCAGAATTACAGAGATTTTATTTTGTCTAATGCAGAAGGTTCTGCACAGCCACAAGCTAATGCAACATTACTTACATCATATGAAATTGACAAACCAGAAGAAACAAAACTTTTGGAATTTAATAAAATTATTGAACCAATTTTTGATTTGGTAGAAAATAAACAGATTGAAAATCAAAAACTTGAAAAACTGAAAGAATTGCTTCTTTCAAGATTGGCAAAGGGATAAAATTTAAGATTTAATTTAATAAATAGAATATAAGAATATTTTGCTTTGTAGTTAAGTATATAAGGAGTTTTTATTTCAAAGGTGTGGGTGAATTATGAGAAAATATCCTCTGTATTACTTAAATCATTCAGAATTTGAAAATATAACAGTTTTAATTTGCCGAAAGATTCTTGGTGAAGCTGTTGTCCCTTTTGCAAAGGGCCCAGATGGTGGAAGAGATGGTAAATTTAATGGAAAGGCAAATTGTTTTCCCAGTGAAGCAACTCCATGGGATGGAAAAATTGTTATTCAGGCAAAACATACTACAAAAGTAAATGCAAGTTGTTCAGATAGTGATTTTCAAAAAATACTGGAAGATAATGTTTTACCTGCAATTCAGCGTTTAAAAGAGAAAAATAAAATAGATTTTTATATGTTGTTTACCAATCGAAAACTAACTGGTATGCAAGATGAAAAAATAGAAGATTTAATTAATGAGAATACGAATATACCAAATATTATTATTGCAGATGAAAAAATACAACAATGGTTGCAATCTTATCCAGATATAGTTAAAGAAGCTAAATTACAGGGTTTGTTAACACCTTTGCAGTTCGATGAACAAGATTTAAAAGATCTTATTATAGAGTTTCATAAAAGTATTCCTGACACTGGTATGATAGGGAAAAGTGAAGAAGATTATACTTATATTAGTATGGAACGAAAAAATGAGCTGAATCAATTAAGTTATGTTTATTTTGATGAAGTAATTAAGAAAAATATTACTTATTTTGATTCTATTCGTAATTTTTTAAAAGATCCAATCAATCTGCCTCTCAAGGAAATTTATGAGGATACGATAGATGAATTAAATGCAAAAATAGTACTTAGTCGTAATGAATACAATGCTTTTGAAAACTTATTGGAAGATTTTTATAATTATGTTATTGCTAACAATAGAGAATTAGCTGGGAAAAAAAGATTGATTCGTTTGTTTTTGCATTATATGTATTGTAATTGTGATATAGGTAAGAAAGATGCTTAAACCCGATAAACATACAGATATAAAGTACTCAGTAGTGTATCTTTTAGCAGTCATGATGAAAGAAATTCAAGTAAATGGTATCATTAAATATGATGATTTAAAAAATTCTTTGATAAGTAAAATAGGAAATAGAGTAAATGAGAATTTTTCATTAGCATTATCTCTACTCTATTTATTAGGGGAAGTCAGTTATTTAGCTGATACTGATTCTATTAAGGCGGAATAAAATAATGAAATTAGTGAAAATATACGCTAATAAACATTTTAAAAATATTGAATTTAATAATGGGTTTAATGTAGTATTAGCAGAAATCAGTGATAAAAAAAATAAAAAAGATACACACAATTTAGGTAAGACATATTTAATTCATGTTATAAACTTTATTCTTTTAGGTTCTTTCAAGAAGAAAGTGTTTGGAAACGAAATATTTCACGGTGTTATTTTTTACGGAGAGATAGCATTAAATGATGGTCGATTTTTAATTATAAGAAGAGCGATAGACGCTAATACTAAAATATCTTTTAAAATCAATGATGTAAAAATGAAGGAATTTGCTATTCCAACCAATTGGGATTTTGAAAATCTTGCATTTCAAAAATCTCGTGAAAAACTAAATGAATATTTGGGATTTGATGTTGTTTTGAGTTATGATTATCGTAAGTCTATTACTTATTTCTTAAGAACACAGCAAGATTTTCTTGATGTATATAAATTAGATAAATTTCAAGGTAGACACATAGATTGGAAGCCTTTTGTTTTTGAATTACTTGGATATGATAGCAATTTAATAATCAAGAAATTATCCTTGGAAGAAAAGATTGATGAGAAAAATAAAACTATAGAAATTTTAAAAGAAGAAGCTCGTATAAATATTGAAGATAGAGATAAATTAGCGAGTTTGCTTGATATTAAAAAGCAGAATTTGGAAGATGTGTCACTGACAATAGATAAATTTAATTTTTTTGAACAGGATAAAACCCTTAATAAAGAACTAATAGAACAATTAGACAGTGAGATACAGCTATTGAGTGCAGATCGCTACCGTTTAACCTATGAAATTAAAAAAATAGAAGATTCTTTATCTAATTTATCACAGGAAGTTAAAATTCAGGATTTGGAGGAATTGTATGCAGAAGCTAAACTATATTTTCCCGAAACATTAAAAAAAGATTTTTTAGATCTAATAAAGTTTAATGAAGCGATTTCAATAGATCGAAAAAAATATCTTAATGAAAATTTAGAAGAATTAAGAAAGGAATATACTGTTGTAAATAAAAAACTTGGAAATCTTGAAGTAGAAAAAAGTGAAAAATTGGCATTTTTAATAGAAAAAGACAGTTATGAAAAATTTAAAACATATCAAAAACAGCTTTCTAAATTAGAGGTTGAAATAACGCGTATTGATGACAAAATAAAAGCTGTTGATCGATCTTTGAGAGTTGAGGAACAGATCCAGGAAATACATTTACAAGTTGAAAATTTGATTATAGAAATAAGAGATGCTATAAACAAAAGGGCGCATGCAGATATAAATAAAATTTTTAACAATATTATTTTTGATATTTTGGGAACTAATGCCTTAATATCGATAAAACAGAATAGACAGGGAAATATTGAATATAGTGCAGATTATCAAAACCCTGCTGATTGGATGGTTACTTCGGAAGCACAGGGAACTACATACCAAAAATTACTTTGTATGGCTTTTGATCTGGCATTATTGATTCATTATCGAGATAATTCTTTTTTTAGATTTGCTTATCATGATGGAATTTTAGAAGGGCTTGATGATCGTATAAAAATAAGACTACTGAATAAAGTAAAAGATATCTGTGAAAAATACGATTTGCAGTATGTTTTATCGTTGATAGACTCTGATATCCCTATTGATAGAAAAGGCGAAAAATATCAATTTGCCGATGATGAGATTTGTTTAAAACTTAATGATCTTGATGATTCAGGGAAGTTGTTTTTAAACAGTTTTTAAAATTCTGAGTTTTAGTGGGGAATGGGGTGAATATGAAAAACACAAGATTATTTAAAAAGAGATTGAAATAGAGCAAAGCCTCAAAAAAAGTAGAAGAGGATATTAAAAATCTGAAGAGATTAAAAAATGAGTAAATTCACCGAAGATAAGCTTGAAAAAGCATTTATCGATTTATTAGCACAGGAAGGTTATTTCCATCATCTTGGCAATTCAATAATTAGAAATACCGATGAAGTATTAATAGAAGAAGATTTACAA
>JBBAGC010000043.1:0-9905 GCA_041655115.1 Spirochaetota bacterium
GTTTATGACAGGGAATCTGGAAATGAAGCTCTGGATAATTGATACATTTGAGTACACAGAGAGCATTTATGCTGCTGAATTTCTTGTTCCCTATCTTACGGATATTAATAGACAGATTTCTGAAAGGGTCTACCTTGCCCTTAAGGGGATTACAGGCTTTGACCCCTCCTCTGATATGAAAAAGGATATTTATGATCTTGAAGTGGTTGCTGCTTTCAGGGAGTTTCTTTTGAAGAGGAAGATAAATTAGCTTTAAAATACAAACATTCCTTTTGCAAATTGCATTTTATACACAAGGGGTTGCGGGCTTTGCATAGAATACGGCCATGCTTTATAAGGAGGAGATGAGCCTTTGCCCATGACTCCTCTTCAAGCAAGGAGCATATATCCTGTTCAATTTTATCCGGGTCTTTATTGGTGCTAAAGCCAAGGCGCTGTGCTAATCGTGACACATGGGTATCCACAGCTAAAGCAGGTATGCCAAAGCCAATGGACAGTACAACATTAGCGGTTTTTCTTCCCACACCAGGGAGTAGTGTGAGTTCCTGCATGGAGGAGGGAACTTCTCCCTTATATTTTTCCGTAATAATTTTTGACAGGGCAATAATATTTTTAGCCTTTGTACGATAAAAGCCGGTGCTTTTTATTATGGATTCAACATCACCAGGGTTTGCTGCTGCAAGGGATTTAAAATCTTTATATTTTTTGAAAAGCTCCACTGTTGCTTTGTTTACCTGTATGTCAGTGGTTTGTGCAGATAATACAACAGCTATTAAAAGCTGATAAAGATTTTTAAAAGAGAGGTCAGGCTTAGGCAGCCCATACATCTTTTCAAGCTTTTGTATAATAGCAGCAGCTTTTGCAGGTGATAATTTTTTTGTCACAGCTTATTCTCCAGAATATCTTTTAAAATACCGTATATTTTTTCAATGGCCTTTCCTCTGTGGCTTATACGATTTTTTTCATCAGGAGAGAGTTGAGCCATTGTTTTTTTCAGTTCAGGGATATAAAAAATAGGGTCATATCCAAATCCGTTATTTCCAATTGGGGCATTGCAGATTATTCCCTGGCACTCGCCCTGTACAGTGTATGTTTTACCATCAGGAAAAACCAGGGCAATTGCACAGATAAAGCGGGCGCTTCTTTCTTCTTTGTGCAGATTTTTCATTTTTGAAAGCACCAGGCTGTTTTTCTCCATGTCAGAGAGGTTTGCCCCTCCATATCGTGCAGAATATACTCCAGGTTCCCCATTAAGGGCATCAATAACCAGGCCGGAGTCATCAGCCATTGCAGGAAACCCTGTAAAATTGCATATTGCTTTTGCCTTAATTAGTGCATTCCCCTCAAAGGTAGGGGCGTTTTCTTCAACTTCAGGGATATTTTTTAGCTCTTCAAAGGAGGAGATATTAAGTTTTCCAAGAGATGAAAATTTTTCTTTTATTTCCCTTATTTTATTTTTATTTGCTGTTGCTAACACTATTTTCATGTTAAATTCCTGATTTTATTGTATCATTGATCTTTGTAAAAAATATTGCTTGATTGCTACGTTTTTACACAGTATTAATAATATATAGGTATGAAGTCAAATTAAATAAAGTAATAAAGCCAATGATAAAATTAAACCTGAAAAATGAATTCCAAAGCACGCAAAGCAAAAAGACTTATCTGATATGGATTTTTAAGCTGTTTATGCCTCACCTTGTTTTTGCAGTGTTTATTTTGACTCTTTTAAAAACAATGGAAAACATTTCAAACATGACCCTTTTTATTCTTATTGGGGGCATGCTTTTTTACTTTGCTGTAAGGGTTTACTTTTATTATTACAGAATGGGGCTGTTTTTGTGGTCCAATCTGCAAAGCTTAAAGCAGGTGATAAATGAATTTAAAAAGGGAAAGTTTTTAATCACTGATACAGAAATGCGTGAGAGGAGCACCTCCGGGCTGCTTAAAGAGCTTCTGGTAGTGGGCAAGCAGTTTGATTCAATAGTATCTTCGCAGAGCGATGAGCTTAAAAAGTTTCATGAAATATACAGTCAGATTATTCTTTCCATTGATTCAATTTTTATTGTAATAGATAAGTCGGAAAAAGTAGTTTATGTGAATGAGGGTTTTTGTAAAAAATTTAATGTAGAACCTGAAAAGATATTGGGAAAGGGTCTTGATAGCATATTCTATTTTGTGAATACCCGCATTAAAATTGGAGTTAATAATATTATTAAAGAGGGGAGTGGTGACTCCATTGTTTTAAAAAATGTGCACCTCATGTCTTTAAACCGTAAATCAATAATATCTGATATTAAAATATCAGGCATGCTTGTTAATGGAGAGGAGCAGATAGTAATTATAGTTGATGATATAACGGATCGTTTTAGCAAGGATTATCAGGCATCAATTTTAAGTCACTTGTCAGAATCTATTGGTGATGGTGTTGAATCAGAGAGAATGCTCTACAATATTCTCTTTGGTGTTACTTCGGGTTTAGGCCTGGGTTTTAACAGGGCAATGCTCTTTCTTGTTGAGGATGACAGGCTTAAGGGTAAAATGGCACTTGGTCCTGATTCTTTTGAGGAAGCTATAGAAATATGGAATAATCTGTCCAATACTGAAATTGATTATTCTTTTCAGTATCCACCTGAGGTAAAGAAGAATAAGCTTTTTGAAAAAGTTCTGGAATATAATGTTAAGCTTAGTGAAGAGAATATTTTTTGTTCTGCTGTGAAAACCATGTCCAGGATTCATGTAAAGAATGCCTTTGAAGACAGCAGGGTTAGTGAGGAAATAAGGAGCTTTATGGAGGTTGATGAGTTTCTTGTAATGCCTCTTATTTCTTTTAAGAAAGCCATTGGTGTAATAGTTGCTGATAATAAATACAATATGACAGGGATTTCATCCCAGAATATTGACCTCCTTTCAATTTTTTCTATTCAGGCTGCTTTTCTTATAGAGAGCTATTTTAACCTTGTTGAGCTTAAGCAGGAGATGAAAAAGCTTGAGGAGCGTCAGGAGGCAATTGTTGAATCTGAAAAACTGGCAGCAGTTGGACGTATTGCCTCACACATAGCCCATGAGATAAGAAATCCTCTTGTAACAATGGGAGGATATGCCAAAAGAATTTTAAGGCTTCTTAAAAAAGATTTTCCTGATGAGGATAAAATTGTTGCTTCTGCGGAAATTATTCAGAGAGAATCTGAAAGGCTTGAAAAAATTCTTTCCAATGTTATGGATTTTACCAGGCCGTCAAAGTATATAAAGGAATTCAGTGATATTAACAGAATAATAAATGATACATACAGTCTTTTAAAAAACTATATTTATGAAAAGAAAATTTCCGTGAACCTTATACTTGAAAAGGGTCTTCCCTCTGTTAAGTCGGATTTTAACCAGATGAAGCAGGTTATGCTTAATCTTTTTCAGAATGCAATTGATGCAACTCCTGAAGGGGGGGAGATTAACGTTGTTACAAAAAATGACGAAGAATTTGTTTATATATATGTACAGGACACAGGTTCCGGCTTTAAACAGGAGGATTCCAGTACTATTTTTGAGCCGTTTTTTACCACAAAAATTACAGGCATAGGTTTGGGGCTTGCTAATATTCAAAAAATTATAAAGGATCATAAAGGCAGGATTAAGGCATATAACAGGGAAGAGGGTGGTGCGGAATTTGTTATTAAACTCCCCTTGCCAGGTCCTGAGCCTAAAAAGCGTGAGGAGATAATTTTTGAGGGCATTAAAAATGAGATAAACTGATTGTTAGAAAGGAATAATTTATGGAGTTTTTATTCTAATTGTATCACAAAAAAAATCAGGGAGGAAGTATTATGGCAAGGTTATTAATTGTTGAAGATGAGGATAATCTTAGGGAACTCTATGCTGAGGAACTTGAAGAAGAGGGCTACGAAATTTCAAGGGCTGAAAATGGCAAAGCAGCCATAGAGCTGATTAAAAAGGAATCTTTTGATCTTGTTATAATGGATATACGCATGCCTGAAATGGACGGTATTGAGGCCTTGGGCAAAGTTATTTCTCTTAACAAAAAAATTCCTGTAATAATATATACAGCCTATTCAAATTATAAAAGCAATTTTATGACATGGACTGCTGATGCATATTTGACCAAATCTTCAAACCTGGATGAGTTGAAAGAAAAGATTAAAGAGCTGGTGTCTGCAAAAAAATAATTATTCAGGAATATAGGTACACCTGGATGTAGCTGATTCCCATACTGTTACAGAATCGATTTGAATATGATCACCATGCTTTTTTAGCTCTTCTGTGATTTGATCACTTATGAATTTTGCTATAAGTTCAGAGCTGGGATTTATTTTGTCAAATGGTGGAACTTCATTTATATTTTTGTGATCAATCAGGTCTGTTGTTTTTTTTAAAATACTTTTAATGTCATGAAAGTCCATAAGAAGTCCAATGTCATTCAGCTTTGTCCCTTTTATGCTCAACACAACCTTCCAGTTGTGACCATGTATGTTTTCACACTTACCCTTATATCCTCTAAGCTGGTGTGCTGATGCAAAGGTATCTTCTACTGTTAATATGTACATTTTATCCTCTTTATAAATATTATAAGTATTTAAGTAATAATAACCAGTATGGCGTTACAAATTAAATAAAAGATGCCAAGGTTTTTGATATTTTTTCTATTTCCATTTTTGTTAGCGTGGGGTATAAAGGTACTGAAAATAGTTTTTTTGAAATGCGCTCACTATTTGGAAAATCAAAACCTTTAAACCCTAATATGGAATGTAAAGGAGCAGGTATTGCTTTTACAATTTCAATGCCTTTTTTTTTCCAGTATTTTTCAACTCTGTCCATAGGTGCGTCAAAAAGAACAGGAAAGGTCTGGTATGCTGCATCTTCACTATAGGGAAAGAGTGTTTTGTGCGGTGTAATGCGTATGGACTCATGATATTTTTTTGCAATTTCCCGCCTTCGTTTTAAAAAATCTTTAAGCTTTATTAGCTGGGAAATTCCCATTGCAGCCTGAATGTCAGTTAGCGTAAAATCGTAATTTATGGAATCTTCCTTATATCCCCGCAGTTCTCTCATTGATGAAAAGTATCTGGAATTATTTGTAAGAACAATTCCTCCATTGCCTGTTGTAATAATCATTGAAGGGGCAAAGGATGCTACTGCAAAAGTTCCCTCTGATCCTGCATGAGAGCCATTGTATTCTGTGCCTATTGTATGGGAAACATCAATAATTACAGGTACATTTATATCTGCAAGAGCTGTTTTGTCAAAGTGGTATCCAAAGGCATCGCATAATATGACTGCTCTGGTTTTTTCTGTAATGGCATTTTTTATCTGTTCAATAGAGGGATAAATTGAATTGCTCTCTGAATCAATTATTACAGGCTTGCCTCCAGTAATGTGAAGTGCACTTAAAGGTGCCTGGTTCATGATAGAGGGGATTATTAGTTCATCATCTGCCCCGATTTCAAGAGATTTAAATATGAGTATATAGGCAGATGTAATGGAGTTTACTGCCAAGGGGTATTTTAAGCCGATTATGTCAGCAATAGCAGATTCAAAGCTTTTAACAGAACCCCCTGTGTTTATTTCAGCGTGTATAAGGCAGTCCAGTACCCCTTCAAGCTCTTTGCGTGTAATTGTGGGTTTATTGGATACTATTTTCATTTTACCTCTGGTTAAAGTTGCTGTTTAAAATGGTTTTTATCTTTTTGCAAATAATAAACTATAATCATTATGAAGAGGGTGACAGGTCAAGGATTTTTGTGACATAAAAAAAATAAGAATTAAGGCTGACAGGGGTAAAGCCGATAAAATAAACATGTGTTTATATGGGAGGTAGAAAATGAACAGTTTCCGGAAAAATATGATTATTCCTGTAGCCGGCCTTTGTATAATGGTAATGCTTGTTGGGTGTACACCTGGCAAGGCGCAGACCAGGGGTAATGATTATAAAGGGAGTTTTCAAAGTGAAGAGTTTGAAACTTTTGATCCAGGCGGAGGTGGGGCAGATCGGATTCCACCCTATGACAGGGCACAGAAAGTTTCAGATGATCAGAGGTACGATAATAATAGTCGCTATAATGCCTATGATAACAGAAATGACAGAAATAATTATAATGAACGTGATTACAATGCAAACCGTGATACCTACTCTGATCCTGCTGTGCGCAATAATTATCAACAAGCTCCATACAGGGAAAATGAAGCAAGGAATGAACCTGTAGGAGTTTTTAACACTGACAGCAGGGAATTTCGTGAGGATCGCTTTTACCAAAAGGGTCCTGCTTCATGGTATGGAAGGGAGTTTCATGGAAAAACCACAGCTTCAGGTGAAAGATTTGACATGAACCAGTTTACAGCTGCTCACAAAACTCTTCCGTTTGGCTCAATTGTTGAAGTGCGCAATCTGGAAAATGGTAAAAGTGTAAGGCTTAAAATAAATGACAGGGGTCCATACAGGGGAAACAGGATTATTGATGTATCCTTTGAGGCAGCCCGGTCTCTGGATATGGTAAGGGCTGGTGAGGTTAATGTGGGAATAAATGTTATTCACATGGGCGATAACCTTACTACACAGAGTGGAGGGAGTAATTTTGTTGAACCTGTTTCTGACAGGGGAATTCCCTTGAATGTAAGCAGGTATGATGAAGGGAACAGGTATGACAGTTATGGTTACTCCTCTGATTTGAAGCTTCAGGCAGGGGCTTTTTATTCCAGGCGTAATGCGGAAAATCTGAGAGACCGCATACAGGGTATAACAGATATGCCTGTAAAGGTTATTCAGGATGGTGATTTTTATAAAGTCAGGGTTGAGGGGCTTAGAAGCAGAAATGAAGCTGAAAGAGTAAAAAACTCTCTTTATAATTCAAATATTTCATCCTTTGTTGTGGAATAGTATTTATCCGGTATTTATATATATAAAAAGGACTCCTTTTTAAGGAGTCCTTTTTTTTGGTGTATTTGTTATTCCGGTTTTACAGTTGCCTTTTTACAAAGACCGGAATTTTGTGACAGAATCAGTTATATGAGATATCGGCAGTGCAGCCACGAGGGCTGCCTGCAAGCACGAAACAGGATGTTTCAATAATGCTTGCTTTCGCTTCGCTACAGCCGGTATGACAGGAAATACTTTTTATTTGTCATTCCGGTTTTGCAGTTGCCTTTTTGCAAATACCGGAATCTTGTGATTGAATTAGTTCTATGAGATACCGGCCTTTTGCTTCGTTACAGCCGGTATGACAGGAAATACTTTTTTACTTTATATTTGTCCTCAGTTTTTCAAGAAATTTGGTCATTTCTTCATAATCCTTATCCTTTATAATATGGGTCAGGTATGAAAGCTGCTGGTTAATGCCTTCAATCTGTTTAAGGGTGTGCGGATTAAAGAGAATTTCAGATACCAGAAAATCATCCTCTGAAAGGAGTCCCTTTGCAATTTCCATGTGTTTGCGAAATGTTGTGCCTGGTGCGTCTATTTTTTTCATGCAGGCTGCAAATACAAGAGATGAGGCAAAGGGCGTTGAAAGGGAATAGGCTGTTATTTCATCGTGTTCATTAAAGGTGTATTCATAAATATTAAGGTTCAGCTTTTGAAAGAGGTTTCTGAAAAAAGTTTTACCTTCTTCATCCGACTCTTTTATTATTATTGCGTTTTCATTGCTCAGGTCTCTTACGTTTCCAAATGTGGGTCCAAACATCGGATGAGTGGAAACAAATCTGTGTCCGGAATTTTTGTAAAAGTTGAACAATCCGTTTTTTACAGATGCTATGTCCGAGATTAGGCTTTCTTTTGGTATGAGCGGGAGAACTGTGTTAAAAACCTCTTCGGTTTTTTCAAGACTGACACAGTTTATTACAAGGTCAGGTTTGAAATTTTTCATATCCTCAATATTTGTGTATCTTTCAACATTTATAAAAAATTTCATCCTGCGTGGATCTGTATCAAAAACTGCAAGTTCATGGTCATGGCATAGCTCCTCTGTGAGCCAGCATCCCATTTTACCTGCGCCAATTATAAATATTTTCATTATAGGATCTCCTTAATTTCCTGTTTATCCACAATTGTTTTTTCATTGTAGCATCCTAATATTTTAAATCCGGATGTCTGTTTTTCTGCTTTTTCAAGTGTTGCCTTAACTTTTTTATCCTTTAATGAGCCGTCAAAGTCCAGAAAAAACGAATAATTTCCCGGCTCATTGGGAATAGACTCAATTCTGGTCAGGTTTATTTCTGACTTTGCAAAGAGTTCAAGTATGCTGAAAAGTGTTCCGGATTTGTGTTCAGTAGTAAAGGTAATTGAACATTTGTTCCCATCCTCATTAGCTTCATGCTTTGCCAGTATAAGAAATCTGGTTCTGTTTGTGCTGGAATCCTCAATGTTTTCTTTCAGTATTTCAAGGTTATAAAGCCGGGCAGCAAGCCTGCTTGCTATGCATGCTGCGCCTCTGGGCTGCTTTTCTGCAAGCATCCGTGCTGCACCTGCTGTGTCATAATAGGGCACAAGTGTGAGGTTGTTCCTTGAAAGGAATCGCCTGCACTGGGCCAAAGCCTGGGAGTGAGAATACACCTCGCGGATCTCCCTGTGATCTGTTCCTGGAAGCATTAAAAGGGAATGGTGTACAGGTATGTCTATTGCTCCAACTATTTTAAGGTCAGTATTTATCAGAAGTTCATTTACAGGCCCAACAATTCCTCCCAGGGTGTTTTCCACAGGAACAATTCCATAGTCGAACATTCCTGAATTTACACCTTCAAAAACCGCATTAAAGGTTGTGCATGGAATGGTTACAAAGTCCTTATTCCACTGCCTTGCTGCCTCTTCACTATAAGCACCGTGTTCACCCTGAAATCCTGTAACCACACTTTCCCTGGTCTGGAGTTTTTTGCTGAATGTGAGTATTGTTTTATAAAGAGATTCTGTAAATTCAGGTTCTATCAGGGCATTGGGGTTGTTTTTTAATCGTTGAAGAAGATCCTTTTCCCTGTCCAGATCTTCAATCTGGGTTTTGAATTTTTTAGCTAAAAGCGCCTGCTCCATTCGGTCATTAAGCAGTTTAAGTATTCTGGAATCTATTAAGTCAATATTGTTTCTTATTTCATTCAGTTTCATAATTATACTCCATATTTTAATTATAGGTTTTGTTTGTTAAAAATAGGTCTGCTACTGCTATGGCTGTGCAGGCTTCAAAAATAACAGGTGTTCTTAAAGTTATGCAGGAATCGTGGCGTCCTTCAACTTCAAGTTTTTCCACAACTCCTGTTTTTAAATTTATGGTTTCCTGTGCCTTCCCAATGCTTGATGTTGGCTTTACAGCAACACGGAAGATCAGGTCATTGCCGTTTGTAATACCGCCATTTATTCCTCCGGCATTGTTTGACGATGTTTTTCCATCAGTGGAAATAAGAGGATCATTGCTTTGGCTCCCTTTCATTCTGGCAGATGAAAATCCTGCACCAAACTCTATTCCTCTTACTGCTGGTATTGAAAACACAAGGTGGCTTAAACAGGATTCCATGGAGTTGAAAAAGGGCTCACCAATACCGGCTGGTATGCCTCTTGCTGTTACCTGCACAATTCCTCCTGCTGAATCTTTTTCTTCAATTATCTTTTCCAGCACAGGGGCATAATCCTTTTCCCCTCCAATTTCAATTATCTGTGAATTGATTCTCATTGATGGAAGAATTTTTTTTGCCAAAGCCCCTGCAGCAACAATTCCCAGAGTAATGCGGCCTGAAAAATGTCCTCCACCTCTAGGGTCATTGTATCCCTTATATTTTGTCATTGCAGTGAAATCAGCGTGTCCAGGCCTGGGCGTGTCCCTGAACCTGTCATAGTCGCGAGACCTGGTATTGCTGTTTCTGAAAAGAATGGTTATGGGCGCCCCTGTGGTTTTATTATTATATATGCCACTTAA
>JBBAGC010000044.1:0-9790 GCA_041655115.1 Spirochaetota bacterium
TTTTTCCAATGAATTCATAATTAACCTCTAAGCCCTTTTATTGAAATCCATTTATTTAACATTTCCGCCTGTCCACCAAAGAAGCTTCTTTAAAGCTGCAAACATGCTTCTGTCTTTATACCTGGTGAGGTTGTTAAGATGAGCATAACCTCCAAGCCAGGTATCTGCTTCGCGTTCAGTTGAACCTCCTGACTTTCTGATAAACCAGGCTATTGCAAAAGCAACAGCAACAACAACAAGAATTACAGCAGGTACTGCAGTTGAAGAAACAACTCCCTGAACACCAGGTACATTTACTGATACACCATTCATTGATGTTGCAATATAATCACTGAATTTAACACTGTTAAACAAACCGTATAAACTTGAACCCTTTGCTTTCTGAAACACCGTAATTATGGCACTAAAATAAACAAAGGGAATAAGACCCTGTATTATACAAAGAAGCGTAAGCACTCCTTTTGGAAGAAGCATTGTAAAGGGAGACTCCTTAATCTCTTTCTCAACAGCCCACTCTGTTCCTGAAGAGGTAAATGTCATACCAAAAAACTTGACATAGCAGGCAAGTGTAATGGCGCTTGTGAAAAGTGCAATTATGCCAAAGAGAGCCATAAACATTATTTCACTGCCTGCAAGAACGGATGATGAAATAATTGTCCACTTGCTGGCAAACCCGCTAAATGGAGGAACTCCTGCAATAGAAAGTGAAGCTATGCCAGCTGCAAATGCTGTAACAGGCATAAGCTTGAGCAATCCGCCCAGCTTGTTAAGATCTTTTGTACCTGTAGCAAAAAGCACACTGCCACTTACAAGGAAGAGAAGCCCCTTGAATATTGCGTGATTAAGAACATGATAAAGAGCGCCAACAATAATAAGAAATGAAAGAATTTTTAAAAAATCATTTTCACTGTTAAGCAGAAGCAGTGAAGCGCCTAATGCAAAAACTATATAGCCTATCTGTCCAATGGAGCTGTAGGCCAAAAGCCTTTTTGAATCGCTCTGTTTCATGGACTGAACTGTGCCTATAAAAAGTGTTACTACTCCAAATGATGCAATAATCACACCCCACAAAAAGCCCTCTGATTGGGAATAGGACTGTGGCATCATCCAGAAAAATGTCCTTACTATACCGTAAATACCTGTCTTAAGCATAACACCGCTCAAAAGCGCGCTTATTGGAGATGGTGCAACAGAATGGGCATCTGGCAGCCAAAGCTGTCCAAAGGGGAATATACCAGCCTTAAAACCAAATCCCAATAGCAGCAATCCAAATACAGCATAAATCGCAGATGGCGAGGTGTATGCAAGCTTTTCAGTAAGCCCATGCAGGGAATCTCCCATTGCTGAACCATGTATAAAGAATGTAGCACCAACTATCATAAGCCAGGCAAGTTCCATAAGCACAAGGTACTTGTTTGCGCTTTTTACATTCGTTTTTTCCTTGAATTCAAAACGTATAAGGAAAAATGATGTTATAGTCATAAGCTGCCAGGCTATGGTAAAGCCCAGAGTTAAGTCATCAACTGTAACAAGTGCAATCATCCCAAGGATAAAGACTGGAAGATTAAAATAGTATCCGCTTAACCTGTATTCAGGATAGTGCTCCATATAATCAATTGAATAAAAAGAACTTATTACTGCCATAAAGGCAATTATAGCAATAAAAAAAGCGGAGAAGCTGTCCACAAGGAAGTAAATATCAAGGGAGCCGAAATTCAGCACTGTTGCTCCCTGTGGAGCAGCTTTGAATATTACCGCATAACTCAACTGGAGGAGAAAGATGGCGGAAATAGACACAAATATAAAATTTATTAATCCTGCCAGTTTTCTCTTTTGTATTGCTACAAGAGGAGATATAGCTGCTGAGAAAACAAGCATGGCCATGGCTATCATTAAGTTTCCGTAAATGTCAATATTCATTTACAAACTCCTTTATTATCATTTTAATGCATCTGTAATTACATCTATAAGAACATCAGCACTCTCCCTTACAGCCTGGGAAAGAGATGACCCAAAATCAACATTATCAACAACAACTCCAAGGAGATAAGTATTTTTCCCATGCTCCCTGAAAATCTTTCCTGACACTTCTAAAGCAAGCTTGTGGGTTGATAAAGAACCATTAAGTCCCTCAATATCCTCTTCCAGCTTTCCGAATACTATTGAGCCTGTTTCAGCGCCTGTTTTAACAGCATCAACAACTACAATATTATCACAGTCCATTTCTGAAATTTTAAAAACATAGGCTTCAATAACATCTTCAACATTCATTATAGGATAGGAGTCCCTTACTGCTTTCTTTACAGATTCAACTATATAAAGACCAACAGCATCATCGCTTTTAAGATAGTTCCCCATGCCTACAAGGCATCCATTGCTACAAAGAACCTCTTTTATATTTAAAAAAAGATTACTCATTATATCTGTTCACCAAGAGTTTTTATCTGCCTGTAGCTGTACACAGGTCCGTCTGTACAAACCAGGGTTCTGCCTATTGCGCAATGCTGGCATTTCCCTATTCCGCATTTCATATGCCTTTCAAGGGTAGAAAGAATTACATCGTCCTTTAGCCCTCTTTTCATAAGCTCATCTATTACAGAGTTGAACATTACTGGAGGGCCACATACAAATGCCACAGAATTATCCACAGGCACATTAGCCTTTTCTATAAGATTATGCACATAGCCTGTTTCCCCTTTCCATTCAGGAGTAGCCTGGTCAACAGTGACATAACATTCAAAGCCATCTATTTTCAGCCACTCTTCAATATTGTATTGATAGATGAGATCCGCAGGAGTCCTTGCTCCCAGAAGAACAATTATTCTGCCAAAATCATCTCTATGCTGGAGAGCATGTACAATTGAAGATCTCAAAGGAATAAGGCCAATACCCCCAGCCACATATATAAGATTTTTTCCTTTTAATTCCTCAAAGGGAAAGCCGTTTCCAAATGGTCCCCTTAGCCCAACCTTGTCACCAGCTTCCAGCCTGTGCAAAGCATTAGTAACCTTTCCCACACATTTTATTGAAAGATGAAACCTGTCATTTTCAGGACTTGCCGGAAGGGATATTGCAGATTCCCCTGCACCAAAAACAGTGAGCATAACAAACTGGCCTGATCTGAATTTAAAACTTTTCTCCACTTCCGGATTATCAAATTCAAGATAAAAAGTTTTAACATCCTCTATCTCATCCTTGATCTCAACTATTGTTGCAACCTCTGGTATTGTTATTACCTTACTATAATTTTCACTCATAACAGCCACCTACTCTGTAATTTCTTTTCGGATATATGTAACAACATTGGGCAAGCCAATATCACCAGGACACACCCACTGACACCTGCCACAGCCCACACATCCGGGTCTTAAATATTTCTTTGACTGTGAATATGAAAGTTTACAGAAGAACCTTTTATTCCTCCTGTCTTCAACAGGCTTGCGAGGATTGTGATCACCTGCCATATTGGAATAGCCTTCAAAGGAACAGGAATCCCAGCTTCTTAATCTGTCAGTTGACTGATCGAATTTATTATGATCTTCAATATTAAAACACGAGCAGGATGGGCACACAAAAGAACATGCACCACACTCAAAGCACTGATTGCCAATATATTCCCAAACCTCTTCCTTAATAAAACCTGTAGTTATGCGATTCATAACCCGTGAAATCCATGCCTTATTATCTGTAGCAATCTCTTCAAAAAGGGAAATTGATTTATCAACTATCTCCTTTTTAATTTTCCTGTATTCATCTCCTGCTTTTTTTAAACCAAGCCTGTCAACCAGAGCAGCGCCCTTTTCGCTTCCTACATCAACAATAAAATATTCTTCTGCTTCAGTCAGATTAAGATCAAAACCCTCATGTGCATCAGGGCCACTATCTGTACATACACAGAAACACTGTTTAAATGGAGCCACGCATGTATTGGTTACAACAAACATTCTTTTTCTGTGCTCCAAGTAAACCTCATCAACAAATTCCTGGCCAATAAAAAAACGATCCAAGCATATCATCCCTTCAAGATCACAGGGTCTTAATCCAAAGAGAGCTTTTTTTCTGTCAGAAAATACAGGATCAATAAGAACATCCTTTGTGTCTTTGTCATACCTGTACTTCATTATAGTTTCTATTTGCGGAAACACAGTTGCTTTTGGGGGTAAAGTTGGTATTTCTGCTCTAAGGTTTATTTCCCCAGAGTTAGCCACTCTGTTAAAAAACACCTGACCTGTTCCCTTTTCAACAACCGGCCCAAATAGTTCATAATCCTTTGCCAGCTCATCTGCAATTGTCATAACTTTGTCTTTTTCTATCAGGTACATTATTATACCCCCTCTATCCTGATTGGAATTATAGCGTCTTCCCCTTTCTGAAAATCCTGTTTATGCTCAAGCAGAAATTCAGTAATCATTTCCCGAATAAAGTAAGGAATATACGCTGTTCCTGGTTTTACATCCTCTGATACCTTTACATCAACATTCATTGACCCATGAGCAGAAGAGATTTTAACAGTCCACTTGTCCCTTACCTTCAAAGCATCTGCATCTGCCTTACATATCTCCACATAACCATTGGGATAAAGCAGCAGAGTTGCCCTGTATTCCCGTTGTGGTATATATGTATTTTTCATAATATTATTCTGGTGCCAAAAATGTTCACCCTGGGCAGTTATCAACAAGAAGGGGTAGCCAGATGATGGAGCAGGAATTTTAAACGCCCCTGATACTGGTGCAAAGCTAAAGACTTCCTTGTTTGATGCACAATCAAATACCTCACAGCCTTCTGGATTTTTTTCATTACAGGGCCATTTAATTCCAAAATTCTTTTCAAGCTTTTCCCATGTAATTCCTGAATAGGAAGGGGTAAGTGAAGCTATTTCCTTCAAAACATCCTCTGAAGAGGAATAGTCCCAATTCGTTGAGGCTTTTTTTGCAATCATTGGGAAAAGCTTCCAGCCAGGATAAACATCATTAAATGGCTCAACCCTTTTTCTTGAAAGCTGCACCCTTCGTTCTGTGTTTGTATATGTTCCGTCATTCTCAATAGAGCCTGCAACAGGTATTACAACATCAGCCAGATCCATAAAGGGATTCAGATATGTGCCTATGTAGGCTACGAACTCAAGCTTTTCAATTTCTTTTTTATACCTGATAATTCCTTCGTCATGATCAGCCACAACCAGAGCCTTAAGCCCGGAAGAGGGATCGCCCAAAAGATCATATATATCTTTTCCAGGTGTCGGGCTAAGTTCTGTTTTCCAGGCACTGTTAAATTTTTGCAGCACAGATGGATCATCAATTTTTTGAAAGCCTGTTAACAGATCAGGAGCTGCACCCATGTCATATCCGCCCTGCAGATTTGTAATACCTGTTAAAGGATTCACTCCGCAGTGCTCGCCACCCACTTTCCCTGCAAGGAGAAAGAGGTTATAAATATAACTCACTGTTTCCTTATCCAGCCCGGAAATTCCAGTAGACCAGAATGCCATGGCAGATTCAGATAAACATAACTCCCCTGCTATAGCTGCTATTGAATTATAATCTATGCCTGTTATACCCTCAATTTCCTTTAAGTCAATATTATTAAGGGAGTCAGCAAACAGCTCAAGGCCTCTGGATTTATCTTTAATCCATTGTGCATTATATAACTTCTCCTCCATAATTATCTTTGCAAGCGCACCAAGGAGAATTTTTTTAGACCCTGGCTTAATCTGAAAATGAGAAGTGCTTAATTTGGCAATCTGGCTGGATCTGCTGCATATTGTAACAACCTTTGCTCCTGCCATTTGAGCCATATGAATTTCACTCCCAATAATGGGATTCATCCTTGTCACATCTGAACCTACAACAAGAATAAACCTGGTTTTACTGATAGATGAAATTGAACCAGTCATACCAGCCATGCCTGTGCCATTATAAAGCACATCAAGGCTGCTTCTGTGACCGGACTCTGAATCCATGGTAATATTGTTTGTTTTAAATACAGCTCTGGCAAGTTTCATAAAAAGATAATTATCCTCATTGGAGGATCTGGGAGATGCAAGAAAGCCTGTGCTGGTTGACGCATCCTCTTTATACCTTGACATCTTTTCAAACATAAAGTCAAGAGCCTCATCATAGGTGACTTCTTTTAATTTGCCATCCTTCCTTATCATGGGGCTGCCTATTCTCTGATCTGTCATGAGGAGCTCATGAATATGCCATCCCCTTACACACAACCTTCCCTTGCTTACAGGATGGTTTTTCATGGGAAAAACACCCGAGACCTTACCATCTGTAATTTTAAGAAAGTTACCGCACCCGGTACCACAAAAAGTACATAATCCAGACATATAATCCATATCATACCTCTATGTCATTAGTCTTTTAACCTGTTCACTGCTTTTATAATAAAGCATACCATATAAATCAGTAAAAAGAAAGTATTTAAAATTAAACCATTACAAATGTATAATAGGATAAAGATAAAGGATTGTATATAGGGGAAAAGTCTTTATATTGTACAGGGGAATTCCCCTATGCTTAGGAGGTCCTATCTATAAGCCATTGAACAGCAAATTGTATCAAATCCGAGGAGGATTCCATGCTTAACTTGTTTTTAAGTTTTTCTCTGTAATTTTCAACAGTTTTAACACTAACACGGAGCTTTTCAGCAATATGCTTATTCCCGTATCCACGGCCAATAAGCTGAAAAACTTCATACTCCCTGTCAGTAAGGGCATCAACAAGGGCTTCCTCCTCATTCTGGCCAGGCAGGTAAAGTTTATTGAGCAATTTTTCCTTGAGACTATCACTCATATACTGACGTCCCTCAAGAACTGTTCTGATTGCTGTTAAAATTATAAAAGGAGGTTCGTTTTTCATAACATAGCCGCGTGCTCCTGCGCGTATGGCTCTTTCAGCATAAATAGATTCTTCATAAACAGATATGACAAGAATCGGCAAAGAGGGGTAGCGCTCCCTGCAAGCCTTAATTAAATCAAGACCTCCAGACCCTGTAAGGGCAATGTCCACAGTCATAAGATCAGGAACAACTCTGCCAAGAAAATTTAATGCCCCCTCTGCAGTGCTTGCTTCTCCACAGATCTGAATATCCCTTTCCCTGTCAATAATCTGGGAAAGACCCTGGCGAACCACAGGATGGGAATCAATTATCAGTACAGAGGATTTTTTTCTGCCATGTTTCTCTTCTCCATGAAAAAGATTATAATGCAAGTCCGGTTTCTCTTCTGCCTCTACACCTGTTTTGAATCTGCATAAAATAAAAATTCCCCCTCCTGGATTGCTGGACACCTCTACAGATGCTCCAATAAGCCAGGATCTGTACTTTATAAGCTTAAGAAAGGCCTTGTTTTTATCCCTGTCAATTTGATCATAATCCAAACCATCATCACGAATTTCCAGCACACATATATTACTCTCTCTGTGCAGGGACAAAATAATATTTTTTGCTTTGTTATTTTCAATTGAATTTGAAACAGAATCACTGATTAAATAATAAAGGCTGGAGATCTCCAGCTTCCCCTTTATAACAGCTGTGACATCCCATTTTAAATGAATATCCACATTGTGCTTAATCTTCACATCTTCTTTCAGCGATTCAACCGCACTTTTAAGACCATCATGATTATCATCAACAGGGCTAAGCTCCTTTGCCAGATCTCTTGCTTTATTCATGGCCTGTACAACAAGCCCCATTATTTCATCAATATCTGCAAGTGCTTCCACTGAGGTATCGCTTATTTTAAGCTTTAACAGCTCCCCTCTGAATGTAATCCCTGCAAGATGCTGAACAACCCTGCTATGAAGCTCCTGCCCCATTTTAAATCTTTCAGCAGTGTTAGCTTCCATAATGCTCTTTTCAAGAAGCCGTCTTTCAGTTATATCTATTCCAACATAAAAGAAAAACTCCACCTCTCCCTCTACATTCAGCAGCGGCTTGCCATGCCATTCAACAATTATTTCTTCACCATCAATGCCTCTTATGGAATATTCTCTTTGAGCACTTTTCTTTTTTTTAAGGGTATTCATAAAATCCCGACGCTGGAGCTCCCTGTCCGATTCATCAAAAAGAAGCTCTATATAATCCTTCCCAACAACACTGGCAAGAGAATGACCAGTAGCAATAAGCATTGCCCTGTTCATGTTAAGAATTTTACCCTGAGAATCCATGGCTATATAAAATGCCGGGTTAATCTCCTCCAGGTTTTTAAGAAAACTTTTACCTTTTTTAATTGTTTCCTTTGCCTTAATTTCATCAGTAATATCCCGTGCTGTTATGGATGCGCCAATAATATTTCCAGCACTGTTTATAACAGGTAAAATGCTGACTACAAGGTTTACCAGGTTTCCTGACTTGGTCACACCTGTTGTTTCGTAAAGCTGTATTTTTTCGCCATTTTTAACCCTGTCCATAAGACGGGTAAACTCATCAGACTGAAAAGGAGAAGCAACCATGCTAAATGAACGACCCATAACTTCACCAGAAGCATACCCGGAAATTCTTTCTGCACTGCTGTTCCAGCTTACAATTTTTGTATCAAGGGTAATTCCTATAATAGCTTCATCAGAGCTTTCCACAAAAGTTTCATGAAGTTTGCGCAGCTCCTCTGTTGCTTTTCTTTCGCGCATATCACGGAAAATACTTAATATTGCAAATTCGTTGTTATACTCAACCAGCCTGCTGTTCACTCTTACTGGAACAAAGGCTGTGGAATTAATTATTACTGATGTTTCAAAAATTTTTCGCTCAAAGGCAGCACGGTCTTCTATAACAGAGATGAGATTCTCTGTAAATTCGCTGCTAAAATAAGTAATAATTGATTTCCCTATAATATCCTCTTTGCTGATTGCAAGAAAACCAAGGCCATTGTCATTGATATCAAGAATAAAACCTTCAAGATCATATATTATTACTGCATCACTTATGCTGTTAAAAAGAGCCTTATAATTGCTTTCTGTTTGCAAAAGCATTGCTATCTTATCTTCAAGAAGATGCTTAAGCTGCTCATTTCTTTCCCGCAAAAGATCTAAAGAAGATGGAAGCCCCTTATCCTTATTTATTTCAAATTCAGCCATTGTTATTCAGCTCTCTAATCTCTTTTTCATAAGATAAAAAATATTAAAAAAAACACTTATACCACCAACAAACCTTTCTTTTGGAACACCATGAGGCATGCAGTCAATATGAGTTTTTATTTTTTTCACTAAACTATCCAGGGAATCATGGATTTTCAATGCTTCATCTGCGCCTATTAAAGCTTTTACATTATCAATGCTGCTGTTTATTATAGTAACATCTGAAAACATTTCCCTGTATATTTCCCTGAGATCTTCCGGGACTATACTTAGCATTCTTTCAATGATGCAAACTCTTACAAGCCTGTATCCTGCAACAACACCAGCAGAGTCGGAGTGAGTAAGTGACTCTGGATAAAGAGAGCAATAGGTTTCACCAAATTCAACCATGGAGTCCGTGTCAAATTCAAATTCACTGCCTTTGCCATAAAGGGCTGTTTTAAAGCTTTCAACATCACTGTGCTGTTTGAGTATGCTTGAAATTCTATTTTCCATTTTATTCTACCGGTAATTTAATAATAAATGTAGTGCCTTCCCCCAGGGTACTTTCAACTGATATGCTGCCATTATGCCCTTCTATTATTCCATAAATAACAGCAAGTCCAAGACCAGTACCTTTTCCCACATCCTTTGTTGTAAAAAAAGGGTCAAAAATTTTATTGAGATTTTCTTCACTAATACCAGTTCCATTATCACTGAATCTAATCTCAGCC
>JBBAGC010000045.1:0-9742 GCA_041655115.1 Spirochaetota bacterium
TACCGTCTTCGGAAAAGTATTTCCAGTTGCCGGTTTTTTCTCCATTACAGTAATTACCCTGTGATTTTCTTGCACCAGTTTCATAGTTGAAGCGCCACAAGCCGTGCTTTATTCCTTTTACGTATGTTCCAACTGATTTTCTTTTTCCTGTTGTGTAATAGAGGTTTTCTGTGCCTTCTTTTTTATCATCAGTGTACATGGAAATTTCTTTTGGTTTTCCATCCGGATAATATTCTCTGAATACTCCGTGTTTTTTCCCGTTTTTGTACCACGCTTCGGATAATGGTATTCCTTCTTTTGTGTAAACATAAGCTGCGCCATTCAGCTCATTATTACGGTATGTTTCCTTTTTCATAATCCGGCCGTCAGGATAGTAGGTAATCCATTGCCCCTGTTTTAAATCATTGCGATATATTCCGGAACTTTTAAGGGTTTTATCTGTTTCATCATTATAGTAATACTTCCATTCTCCATCTTTTTTGCTGTTTAAAACAGAGCCTTCAGCTTTAACTTTGCCGGGGCTCCAGTAAAAAGCAAAATTGCCATTTTGTATATTTATAATATCTTCTGATGTTTCGCTTATAATATCTTTATTGCTGGTGTTTATGTTTAAATCTTTGTTAATTGTTGAGGCCATGCAGGCATTGGCTAAAAGAAGTGTGATTATAAGCATATATGAAAACAGTCGCATTATTATTTACCTTTTTATTATTTTTTAAGAAGAGTTTTTTATGTCTTATTGCAAGAAAATTTCATTAATATATCCTGATTTTACCGATAATAATATTAGACAAATATGATATATTAAAGTCAGTTAACAGACTTAGTAAAATATAGTCAAATATTTTTTAAAAACCTTTAGTTATCATATTTAAAACAGAAATTTAATAGTCGGGGTACAGGGTTATGATGCGATCATTGTGGACAGCTGCTTCTGGTATGGTTGGACAACAGTTTAATATAGATACAATATCAAACAATCTGTCAAATGTTAATACAACAGGTTTTAAGAAACAGCGTGCAGAGTTTGAGGATCTTCTTTATCAGACAGTTCTTATGGCTGGTACCCCTGCAACTGAAATTACAGAAATTCCAACAGGCATTCAGGTTGGTCATGGTGTAAAAGTTGCAGCAACCCAGAAGATGTTTGAACAGGGAAGTTTGCAAAACACCGAAAACAAACTTGATTTAGCCCTTGAGGGTGAAGGTTTTTTTAAAATTCGTTTATATGATGGGTCAGTTGCCTATTCAAGAGATGGTTCTTTTAAACTGGATTCAAACAGACAGGTTGTGACATCAAACGGTTATTTGTTAGAGCCTCCTGTAGTACTGCCGGAAAATTTTATAATGAATACCCTTTCCATTAGTCAGGAGGGGCGGATGACAGTGAATATTGTTGGAGAAGAGGATCCTGTTGAAGTGGGTCAAATGGAGATATACAGATTTGTAAATCCTGCAGGTCTTTCAAGCATTGGAGGGAACCTGTATAAAACTACACCAGCATCAGGGGAGGAGATTCCTGGCCAGCCTGCTTTTGAAGGTATGGCAAAAATTCACCAGGGCTTTCTGGAAATGTCCAATGTTAAAGTTGTTGAAGAGATGGTTAATATGATTGTTGCTCAAAGAGCCTATGAGGTTAATTCAAAGGCAATACAAACCTCAGATTCAATGCTTGGCACAGCAATAGGATTAAAGCGTTAATGATGAGGCTTGTTAAAATAGCAGTTGTTTTTTTTATTGTTTTTGGAATTTCACAAAGTCTTTATGCTTTTTCAAAAATATATCTTTTACCTGAGGTTGAGAAAAGCGGGGCAGATCTTAAGCTGTCTGATATTGCTATAATTGAAGGTAAGGATTCCGGCTTGTTGTCTAACATCGATATTTCTGGTATAGCAGAAAAAAAGGGGCTCATAGATAAACGGGAAATCCATGGAATAATTACAGATATGGGTTTTTCAGGCTTTGTAATTTACGGTAATGGAGTCAGGATTAGCAATAATAAAATTACAGAGGTTTTTTTAAAACCAGAAAAGGATTTTATAATACAAAAGGGTGATCCAGTTAAAATTTCTGTAATCAAAAATGGTATTACAGTGGAACTGCAGGGTAAATCCCTTTCTTCTGTGTCTATAGGAGAAGGTGTGAAGGTGAGGGTAAATAAAAACAGGGTTTTAACAGGAACAGCAGCAAGCAAGGGGCAGGTATTTCTGGAGTTAAAATGAAAAGAGCAGTTTTTATAATATTGTTTTTTAGCCTTTGTGTTGGCCTCTATTCTGAAAGCATATGGAGGGACAGAAATATCTATTCCTCAGAAGAGGAGCCAGCAATAGGGGATATTGTTATTGTAAATGTTCAGGATTTGTCTAAATTTAAATACGAGATTAAGCTTAACAATACCTCTTCATCTGAGGTTGTGTCCAATCCTGATATAAGTATAACCGGTTTTCTTCCAAGTGTTTCGTCTAACAAAAACCTTAAAAATAATGAAACAACTTCATTTAGCGGTAATTCAAATATGGAAATGTCAATAGCAGCAACTATAACAGCAGTACAAAACAACGGAAATGTTGTTATTTCAGGAACAAGGGCTTATTCATTTAATGGGGTTGTAACAACTGTTGGAGTGAACGGAGTTGTAAATCCAAGGTTTATTAGTGGCGGTTCAGTTGATTCTGGCAATGTTTCAAATTTCGGGATAAGTATTGCAGGAAGAAGAGATGGCCTCAATATACGTCCTGCACAACTGGAAGATGGAGGAACTGCATCTGCCCAATTACCGGAAGAAGAAAAACAGCGCATTATTATTGATTATCTTGAAAAAATAATAAGGGAAATTACCAGATGATCAAAAGATCTATAGCAGCTATGATTTTATGTATGTTTTTTCTTGTTGATGCCTATACTGAACCAGCAGTGCTTGTTAAGAATATAACCTATATTTCCGGTTATAAAAAAAATCAGATCTATGGCTTTGGACTTGTTACTGGCTTGCCAAATACTGGTGATTCAAGGTCAAAGCTTGCCAGCACATCTGTGAAAAATCTGTTAAGCAGTCTGGGCATAGAGGAACAGAATCCTGTTACAAGAAATATTGCAGCAGTATTGCTCACTGCTGATTTGCCCCCTCATTTAAGAATAGGGGACAGGGTTGATGTGTCAGTGTCATCTATTGGTGATGCTAAATCAATTGAAGGGGGAATCCTTATCCAGTCACCTTTGAGAGGGGCAGATGATAACATATATGTTGTTGCTCAGGGAAAGCTTCCTGAGTCTCAGGGGAACAGCAGAAACAGGATTAAGACTGTTTCTGCAATAAGCAATGGCGGGATTGTTGAAAGAGAAATAAGGCCGGAATACATTTTGACTGATGATAATAACGTGCAGTATATTTCTCTTGTGTTAAAAAATTGGGATTATTCAACAGCTGATAAAATTATTAAGGCAATCAAGGGTCTTTACAGCGATGTAGATGCTGCTGTAATAAGCAATGGCAGAATAAAAGTACCTTTGAAGCAGGATGTATCGCTTTCTGAATTTATAGCGAAAATTGAAAATCTGGAAATAGTCCCTGATTACAGGGCTGTTGTTATAATAAATGAGCGTGATGGAACAGTAGTATCAGGAGGAAATGTTGTTTTATCCGAGGCACTTGTAAGCAGAAAAGGCATGACTGTGCAGATTGAAAATACTGATAAAAGCAGAAATGTTTCTGTTATAGAAGAATCAGCCACAATTAAAGACCTGGTTGATGCTTTAAACGCAATTGGTGCAGAAACAGATGATATTATATCAATACTAAAGGGGCTTAAAGAATCAGGTTCCCTTCATGCAGAATTAATAGTAAGGTAAAGAATTAAATGAATATAATAACTGATCAATTAAAAAATGCAGCAAGTTTCAAAATTTCCGGATCAGAGGCTAAACTTAAAGATATGAATAATTCATCTTCATTTGAATCTCATCTTTATGAAGCATGTAATAAAGGCAAAGAATCTGTACCTGGAACCAAAAGCCCTGTACATAAAAAATTATGGGAGGCCTGTATAGAAATTGAATCTCTTTTTGTAGCAAAGATGTTTAAGGAAATGCGCAGTACTGTTAATAAAACCGAATGGCTTAGTGGCGGTTTTGCTGAGGAGATATTTGAAGATATGCTTTACGATGAGTATGCTCTTCAGTTGTCAAAAAACTCCAGCCTTGGTATGGCTAAAATGGCTTATGATGAAATGAGCAGAAACATATAGAATATAATACAAAGCAAGTTTTATATTATTGATTTTTAAAATTCATTTTTTTGATAAAAATCTTGACAAAAAATTTAAATTCAGGATTTATTCATAAGGGGGTATGCCTTATGGATAATATATATTTTGATAATGCAGCTACATCGTGGCCTAAGCCTGAATCTGTAATAGCTGCCATGAATTACTTTAACAGCAATATAGGGAGCAATCCTGGCAGATCCGGACATTCCAGGTCTATTGAGTCCGGGCGTATCCTTTTTGACACAAGAGAACTTCTTGCTGATTTATTTTCTGTACCTGATCCTTTGCGCATTGTCTTTACTGCAAATTCAACTTTATCTCTTAACCTTGCTTTGCGTGGAATTTTAAAACCCGGTGATCATGTAATTACTACTTCCATGGAGCATAACTCTGTTATGAGACCGCTCCATGCTCTTGAGGAACAGGGGATAGAGATTACTGTTGTGCAGGCTAATTCTGATGGAACATTATTCCCTGAATTAATTGAAAAAGCTATAAGAAAAAACACCAGAATGATTGTTATGATCCATGCTTCAAATGTTGCCGGAACTATAATGCCTGTTGCTGAAACAGGCAAAATTGCATCTGTCCATGGAATTTTATTTTGTGTTGATGCATCACAATCTGCTGGTGTTGTTGATATTGATGTTAGTGAATTAAATATTGATATTCTCTGTTTTACAGGGCATAAAAGCCTTTTTGGTCCCATGGGTACTGGTGGTATTTATATTAAAAAAGGAATTGAAAAGGAAATTAAACCCCTGGTATGCGGAGGCACAGGGAGCAGATCGGAATTTGAAGAGCAGCCTGATTTTATGCCTGACAAGTTTGAATCAGGCACCCTTAATGTGATTGGAATTGCCGGGCTTGGTGCTGGAATTTCATTTATTAATCATACTGGTATAGATGTAATAAGAGAAAGAGAATATGAGTTATCCTCCATGTTTCTTGATGGAATTAAAAATTTGAATGGCCTGAAAATTTATGGCAATCCCCTTTCTAAAGACAGAACTGCTGTTGTTGCTTTTAACTTTGATAGTGTTAGCTCTTCTGAGGTGTCTTCAATTTTTGAAAATAACTATGGAATTTTTTCAAGGGCAGGACTGCACTGTGCACCATCTGCGCATAAAACAATTGGTTCCTTCCCAGAGGGGACTAACAGGTTCAGCTTTAGTTTTTTTAATACTGAGCAGCAAATAGAAACAGGAATAAATGCTGTAAAAAGAATATCACAGAGGCTGTTTTAGAAATAAAGAGGAATTATTGTATTTATAAAAACTTATTGTTTATTTAAATTAATACATATAGTAATTGACAAAGGGGCTTTAAGAATTAATCTTACAAAAAACTGGAGGCATTAATTATGGATACGAAGAATAAAGAATTGTTAGATAAATGGCACGATGTTGTTTTTAATAAAAACATAGATGGTCTTCAGGACTTATTGTCAGATAATATTATATTTTACTCTCCTGTAGTATTTAAGCCAAAAAATACAAAAGAGGAGTCAATTTTTCTTTTAAGCAATGTTATTGAAGTGCTTGAAGATTTTAAATATCACAGGCAGTTTATCAATGGAAATAACTGGGCTCTGGAGTTTTCCGCTAATGTTGGCAATAAATCTGTTAAAGGCGTAGATCTTATTGAATTTGATGATAATGGGCAGATAGTTAATTTTGAGGTGCTCATAAGACCTTTGAGTGGGCTTATTGCTCTTGGTGAGGACATGAATCGCAGATTTGCTGATGCTGGAAAAGAGACCAAGCCTCTTATAAAATAAGAAAATAAGCAGCCTGTATTTTTTATGCAGGCTGTTTTTAAACTCTCATAATTCAAACTGAACACACTTCCCCATTTTAAAGCTTGACAAATAGCCCATGAAAAAAAGTATTCTTGAGTAAATCTAATAAATTATTTTTTATTGAGGAGTCTTATGTTTAAAGACAGGTCTTATTGCGGTGAATTAAAAGTTGATGATGTAGACAAAAATGTAGTTATATCAGGATGGGTTGATACAAAGAGGGATCTTGGCGGGATTATTTTTCTTGAAATCAGGGATGTGACAGGTTTTGTTCAGGTTGTTTTTGATTCATCTGTTTCAGCTGAAAATGCAGCAATTGCTGACACAGTAAGAAGTGAATATGTAGTTTATATAAAGGGAAATGTAAGGAAAAGGTCAGATGAGACTATTAATCCTGACTTGCCAACCGGTACTATTGAAATAGTTGCTGATAAAATTGAAATTTTAAGCAAATCTGCAGTGCCTCCATTTGCCATTGATACAAGGGAAAATCTGAATGAAGAAATAAGGCTAAAATACAGGTTTCTTGACCTGAGACGTGATGATATGAAAGAGAGCATGATTCTTAGGCACAAAATGATGCTGCTTACACGTAATTATTTATCTGATAACAGATTTTTTGAAATAGAAACTCCAATGCTTAACAAGTCAACACCTGAAGGTGCAAGGGATTTTCTTGTTCCAAGCAGAATAAACAAGGGTGAGTTTTATGCCCTTCCACAGTCGCCACAGCTGTTTAAACAGATACTTATGGTTTCAGGTTTTGATCGCTATTTTCAAATAGTAAAATGTTTCAGGGATGAGGATTTACGCAATGACCGCCAGCCTGAATTTACCCAGGTAGACATGGAAATGTCTTTTGTAACTCCTGATATTGTAATGAATGTTATTGAAGATCTTTTAAAGCTTGCAGTAAAAGAAATTACAGGTAAAACAATTGATTACAAATTTCCTGTTATTACCTATGATGAGGCTATTAGCAGGTATGGAACAGATGCCCCTGACACAAGGGTTGGTATTGAGTTAAGGGATTGCAGCGATATTTTTACAGAGTCAACATTTAACGTGTTTTCATCTGCCCTGAAAAACAGAGGTGTTATTAAGGGTATTGCTGTTGAGGATAATGGGAAGCTGTCCAGGAAAATGACAGATGATTATTCTGTTTATGTTAGCAAATTTGGAGCAAAGGGCTTTCCAATGTTCAGATATACAGGGAGCGATTTTGAAGGTGGCATTTCAAAATTTATAACTGAAAATGAAAAAATTGAACTTGTTAAAAGGTTTAATTTAAAGGAACCTGCTATAGTTTTCTTTTCTGTTGACACAGAGAAAATTGTTAATAATACCCTTGCAAACATGAGATTAAAAATCGCAAGGGATTTGAATTTAATTGATGATGACAAGCTTGATTTTTTATGGGTGGTTGATTTTCCCATGTTTGAATACGATGCTAATGATGGAAGATACTATGCTGTGCACCATCCTTTTACAGCACCACTTCCTGATGATTTGATTAAGCTTGATAAAATTACCCCTGAGAATTGCAAAAATATCAAGGCACAAGCCTATGATATTGTTCTTAATGGAACTGAAATAGGCGGAGGCTCAATCAGGATAAGCAGCACTGAACTCCAGTCTAAAATTTTTCAGATTCTTGGTATTTCTGATGAAGAGGCTAAGGTGAAATTTTCCTTTCTTCTTGAAGCCCTTAAATTTGGTGCTCCTCCACATGGCGGCCTTGCACTTGGACTTGACAGGGTTATGATGCTGCTTCTTAAAAAAAGTTCAATTCGCGAGGTGATTGCATTTCCTAAAACCCAGAAAGGTCAGTGTTTGATGAGTGATGCTCCTTCACCTGTTTCTGATGAGCAGCTTAAAGAGCTTGCAATAAGGGTGGCTCGTACATAATGCCTGACAATATTTTTGAGATTGATGACACATCTCTTTATAAACGTATTTGCGGGTATAAGGATAAAAATATCAAGCAGATTGAAGAGCTTATGAATGTTGTTTTAATTCCAAGGGGCAATACTATTATAGTAAAATCCCAGGATGATAACAGGGTTATGGAAGCTTTGCACCTTATGGCTGATTATCTGGGTAAAAAAGACGGGAACCAGGAGCTTGATGAATTTGAGGTGCGATACATAGCCTCTGTTATTAATTCAGGGAAAAAAATTAAAACTGAAGATATAAAGAGGCTTAAAATTTTTATCCCTGACAGCGGACGTACAATAATACCGCGAACAATAAATCAGGCTTCCTATATTACTGCTATTAACCGTTCTCCTGTAACAGTGGGCATAGGGCCTGCAGGTACAGGAAAAACCTATCTTGCTGTTGTTATGGCTATTCATTATTTTTTAAAGGGCAAAGTTGAAAGAATTATTCTTACAAGGCCGGCTGTTGAAGCTGGTGAAAACCTTGGCTTTCTTCCCGGTGATCTTGCTCAAAAGATAAATCCCTATTTACGGCCTCTTTATGATGCACTTTTTGAGCTTCTTACAATTGAAAAAGTTACTTCTCTAATAGAAAAGGGTTATATTGAGGTTGCTCCTTTGGCATATATGAGGGGGCGCACATTGAATAATTCGTATATCATCCTTGATGAGGCTCAAAACACCACTACAATGCAGATGAAGATGTTTTTAACACGCCTTGGATATAACTCAAAAATCGTTATTTCAGGGGATATTACGCAGATAGATCTTGCCAAACCAAAGGATTCAGGGCTTATAGAGTGTCAAAAGATTCTTAATGGAGTGGATGGCATGGAGTTTATTAATTTTACAAGAGATGATATTTCCAGGCATCCTGTTGTTGAAAAAATAGTTGCAGCATATGAGACGGCAGGTTATACTGATTAATATATATTATGAAGTATATATTTAACATATCACTGGTAAACTTCACGCGAATCATTAGAGATAAAAAGATCCGGCTTTATTATATATATGTATTTATCCTGATTATACTCTCTACAGCAATTTTGGCCTTTCAGGTTACAGATAAAACCTATGATTATAGTCTTGGAGATATAATAGAATCCGATATTCGTGTGCCCAGGGACATCCATTTTATTAAAGAATCAGAAACAGAACTTAATAAAAAAAGAGCTGTTGAATCAGTAAGCCTTGTTTTTGATAAGGACTCTGCTGTTCTTGAGGAAAACCTGCGTCAATCTGACTTTTTGCTGAACAATGTTATTAAAACTCTTGAGGACAATCCCCCAATTGGAACAGATGATTTGACCTTTCAGCTTGTTTCCCTAAAAAACAGGATTCCTAAATCTGTCCAGTATGATGACTCTTTGCTTCTTTCTCTGCTTAAATATGAAAATCCCAGGATGCTTAAAAGATCTGTTAATAATATTTTAATTTACATTTATGATTACAAGGGAATAGGTATTCTTGACAGGCCTTATGAAAATATTCTGGAACTTGATACTGCAAACATAACTGTGCGTAATATCAACTCTCCGGAGTTTCATGATGAGGTATCAGGTGTTATTGATAATCTGGTTACAGTTGATACAATGAGGGGAAGAGTATATTCTATTTGCGCCTCTATTGCCCCTTATTTTCCTCGCGACACCCTGAATGCTGTTTCAACAATTATTAAAAGCAATATGAAGCCTAATCTTTCTTTTAATTCAGAGGAAACCAGAAGAAGGCTT
>JBBAGC010000046.1:0-9738 GCA_041655115.1 Spirochaetota bacterium
CATATCGCTTTGCCAGGCATGATAAATTAAAGTTTAGTGATATAAAAACATCAGGTGCTGATGAGCCCTATTATACCAATTCAGTTCACCTTCCTGTTTCATATACTGATGATCTTTTTGAAGTTCTGGATCACCAGGATAGCCTTCAGACAAAGTTTACCGGTGGTACTGTTGTTCATCTTTTCCTTGGAGAAAAGATTGATGATATAGAGGTTGTAAAATCACTTGTAAAAAAAATAGCGGAAAACTACGCACTTCCCTATTTTACATTAACACCTACTTTTAGTATCTGTCCTGTTCATGGGTATTTATCTGGTGAGCATAAATACTGTCCTTTCGATCACTCCCCTGAAGAGCTTTTGAGATACGGGGTTGAGGCCGATGAGTAAGATATAATTTGAATAAGATTTAAAGTCAGAGGAGACATAAGATGCAGAAGAAAAATTTGAAAGTTCCGGTTGAGGTTTATTCACGAGTTGTTGGTTACTTTAGGCCAGTAAACCAGTGGAATAAAGGTAAACAGGAAGAGTTTTCACAAAGGAAAGAATTTGCAGCTGAATCTTACTGCAAAAATTTAAAAATGGACTACAATGAATATAAGAGGGCTGTATAAAACTTCTCTGATAGATTTCCCTGGTATTATATCTTCAGTTGTTTTTACAGGAGGATGCAACCTTCGTTGCGGTTACTGTCACAATCCGGACATGGTTTTAGGCAATGCTGATCCTGATATTTCAGAGGATTATTTTTTTGAATTTCTTTCAGGAAGAAAAAAACTCATTGATGGGGTAACTGTTACAGGAGGGGAGCCCTCTCTGCATCCTGATCTGCCCGAATTCCTTAAAAAAATTAAAGACATGGGCTTTTTAGTCAAGCTTGATACTAACGGGTTTTTCCCCGGAGCAGTTGAAGCTGTTCTTGAAAAAGGCCTTGTTGACTATATTGCACTTGATATAAAATCTTCGCCTGTTAAGTATTCATTCGTTACTGGAAAGGAATTGCCTTTTTCCACAGTTCTTGAAACAGTAAACATACTTAAAAAATCAGGTATTAATTTTGAACTTCGCACTACCTGTATTCCAGAGCTTGTAACTCTTGATGATATTGATGAAATTGGTAAGGTTATTGGAAGGGTTGAAAAATATTTTCTTCAGCAGTTTGTAAATACAAATAGTCTTTTGGACTCTGCTTTGGAAAAAATTTCTCCATACCCTGTTGCTTATCTTGAGGCAATGCAAAAAAGGTGTCTTGAATTTGCAGAGATCTGCTCAATAAGAGGAGTTTGAAATTATAGGTTAATTAGCCGCCTATTTTTGACATTGCTTTTATATCGCAGGTAATAGATCTGCAACCCTTGTTATCAGCTGTACATTCAATATTGTGTCCATGCTGCTTTTCTTTAATGGCTTTTGCGATATACTTTTCAAGCTCATTATCATTAGCTTTTCTGTCTAACATTTCCTTCAAGTTGTAGTTGATGTTGGAGTAGAGACAGGTTCTAAGGTTCCCTTCAGCAGTGATGCGCAGCCTGTTGCAGGATGCACAGAACCTGTGGGTAACAGGGGGAATAATTCCCAGTTTGATTTTACGGTTTTTATATTCAATATCGTATCTCATGGCCACATCAGAGGCTTCTTTTATTACAGGGGTTAGCTTTCCCTTTGATTTCAGAGCCTGGATTAGCTCATCAGATGGGACAAAAGAATTCAGCTCGTCCTGTTCAGTTACAGGCATTCGCTCTATAAAGCGAAGGGTAATGTTTTTATCCATGAAATAATCCAGGAAATCATCAAGTTCCTCAAGAGTGTGTGAAAAGAGTACTGTGTTTATTTTTACATTAAAAAAGTTTGAGCCTATACTTTTTTCAATATTTGAAACAACTGTATCAAAGTAGTCTCTGCCTGTTAAGTCAAGGAAACGGCTTCTTGACATTGTATCCAGGCTTATATTGATTCGTTTTACACCCTGTTTTTGTAAATCATCTGCGTACTGATTTAAAAGTATGCCGTTTGTAGTGAGGCAAAGCTCGACATTTGGGGAAAAGGATCGGGCTGTTGATATAATATCAATTATTCCATTGCGAACAAGGGGCTCGCCTCCGGTAAAGCGGACTTTGTTAATCCCCATATTTATAAACAGGCCTATTATGCGTGCAAAATCTTCGTTTCTCAGTATTTTATCATGAGGCAAAAATTCCACACCCTCTGGAGGCATACAGTATCTGCATCTAAGGTTGCATTTGTCAGTAACTGATACCCTAAGGTAATTATGGTTTCTTAAAAAGTTGTCTTTTAGCATTTTTTTACTTCCGGTTCATTTGTCTGTTATATATCCGGGTCATTTCTGTTGATAAAGTTTAAAAAATTTATTTTAAACTTTTCATTTTCTGGTGCAAGTAATAATGCCTTTGTGTACATTTTAAATGCAAGGTTTTTTTCCCCTGTTATTTCATAAATTACAGCAAGGTTGTTTTCTGCAGCTCCATTATTCCATAGTGTTGAAGCGTCTTTAAGGAGTATTTCAGCTGAGTGATAATTATTATCTATTATTTTTTCATAGCTTTGCTCTAATATTAAGTCAAGGTTTTTATCTTCGCATTTTATGATTAAATATTTAATTCTTGTGTAAGAAAAAGTGTTTTCTTTTGGTTTGTTTTTTTGTTCAGGTTCGTGAATTATTGCATAATAGGGGTTTTTATAATCAGTATTATCGGGTTTGTATTTTTTGTTTATGCTGATTTCCCTGTAGGATGAGCAGGCAACCAGCATAATTAAAAGGAGAGGAAAAATTTTATATGAGAGGTGAAATTTTTTCACAGCTTTTTTCTACAGATAAGGCAATGTTGAGTATTTTTTGTTCCTGAAAATGGTTTCCCATTATTTGCAGTCCAATAGGGAGCCCCTGGGAATCAAGCCCTGCTGGTATAGACAGGGCTGGTATGCCTGCAAGGTTTGCAGGTATTGTTAAAGTATCGGACTTGTACATTTCAATAGGGCTGTTTGTCATTTCTCCTGTCTTAAATGCACTTGTTGGTGTGGTTGGTGAAATTATTGCATCAACCTTTGAAAAGGCATTCTGAAAATCCTTTATAACAAGGGCTCTGCCCTGTAAAGCCTTGATATAATAGTCATTATAATTTCCTGAGCTCAATGTGTAGGTGCCAAGCAGTATTCTGCGTTTAACCTCTTTCCCAAAACCTTCCTTTCTTGATTTAGTGTAGAGTTCTGCAAGGTTTTCTGCATTTTCTGATCTGTAGCCGTATTTAACACCATCATAGCGGGCAAGGTTGGAAGATGCTTCTGCAGAGGCAAGGATATGGAATATGGCAACTGCATAATCTGTAAATTTTAAACTTATTGGTTCTATGCGTGCTCCGACATTTTCAAGCTCTTTGAGCTTTTTTTTAATTCCTGTTTTTATTTCAGAAGACACCCCTTTGAGGTATTCATCTGGTACTCCAATAACCATTCCTTTTATGTCAGATCTGATATTTTTACCTGTGAAATCAACCTCCCTGTTTACTGATGTTGAGTCCTTGGGATCATGACCTGATATTATTTCAAGAAGAGATGCTGCATCTTCCACGCTCCTGCCAAATGTTCCTATTTGATCCATGGAAGAGGCAAAGGCAGCAAGACCGAATCTTGATACACGCCCGTATGTGGGTTTAATCCCTGTTAATCCGCAAAAAGAAGCAGGCTGGCGTATTGATCCGCCACTATCTGATCCCAGGGAAGCTGGTGCCATAAATGAAGCAACAGATGCTGCTGATCCGCCTGAACTTCCACCAGGAACACGGCTTTTATCATAGGGGTTTTTT
The DNA here is from genome assembly GCA_041655115.1 of Spirochaetota bacterium. Taxonomy (GTDB): domain Bacteria; phylum Spirochaetota; class UBA4802; order UBA4802; family UBA5550; genus JBBAGC01. The sequence goes on from JBBAGC010000046.1 coordinate 3,821, forward strand.
GTTGCTCCAAAATATGAATTTTCACTTGAAGATCCCATGGCAAATTCATCCATATTTGTTTTGCCAAGGAGTAAAATTCCCTTTGATAAAAGTTTTTCGTATGTATAGGCGCTGTAGGGCGGGACAAAATTTTCAAGAAATTTTGATGCACAGGTTGTTTTTACATCTTTTGTTAAGATATTGTCCTTTATTGCAACAGGGATCCCATCAAAAGGTGAAAGCTCTGCTCCCGAGGAACGGCGTTTGTCAGACTCTTCTGCACTTTTTATAAGAGTGTCCCTGTTAAAGGTAATGTAGGAGTTTATTTCAGGATCAAGGGTTTCTATTCTGTCAGCAAAAGAGATAGCGATCTCCTTAGAAGAAATTTCTTTTTTAGTTAAAAGTTCGGATAATTCTGTAAAACCTTTTTTATAAAGCATATACTCCTCCATATTCTGTATAATAGAATTTAAGTATTTACATAAGTGTCAATAAAAAAATATTAAGATGGTTTTGTTTTAGATTTTCTGAGGAAAGTAACAGGTTAAATATGGAGTATTATAAAAAAATATCTTGAAATATTGTTTAACAAATATAATTTAGATATACATATAATTATCAGGTCTGATTTAACTATTTTTTAGTATGGAATTTTTTTAAGGCCTGATTAATAAAATCCTCCTCTTAAAAGGCGGCTAATCCAAATTTCCGGAGCATCTAATGTTTAAAAAAAGATTTATTCCTCTTTTAACCCTGATTATTCTATTTTCATGTTTTAAAAAATCAGAAGGGCTTAAACAGTCCGATATGCAGGTTCTTATAAGCAGGGTTTTAATGGATCATGCTCAATACAATACTATTGATGATACTATTTCCAGAAGGATTTACGCAAACCTCATAAATTCCCTGGATTATGGTAAATACTATTTTTATCAATCAGATATAGATTCCTTTTCAAAGCATGAAATGCTTTTTGATGATTATATAATTTCAGATGATTATACTGCACTATATGACGTTTTTTCAGTGTATAAAAAGCGTATGGCTGAGGCTATGAAGCTTTTTGATGAAGTTTTAGCATTGAATCATGATTTTTCAATTGAGGAGAATATAATTGTGGAGCGGGATAAAGTCCCGTTTGCCACCAATAAAAACGAAATGGCTGACAGATGGCGAAAGAACGTCAAACTTCAGCTTCTTAATTATATTTCTTCAGGTAAAAGCATTGAAGAGGCCAGGAGTAAATTAAAAAAGAAATATGAACTTACACATAAACGCATAGAAGAAATAGAGGAGAGCAGGTTGCTGGGTATTTTTATGAATGCCTTTACCACTGCACTTGATCCCCATTCAAATTATTTATCAATTGATGAGCATGAGGATTTTGAAATATCAATGAGGCTAAAGCTTCAGGGTATTGGTGTGCGCCTTCGTTCAGAGGATGGCTTTGTAATTGTTGAGTCTATAATTACAGGGGGCGCTGCTGACAAGCTTCCTGAAAATTTTCAGCTTAAACCAAGTGACAAAATTATGTCAGTTGCTCAAAAAGAGGGCGAGTTTGTAGATGTTATTGATATGGATTTACGGGATGTTGTTAAGCTTATAAGGGGTAAAGAAGGTACAACTGTACGCCTTAATATTATGCGTGAATCAACAGGAGGTGTTGAGCGGCTTGTTGTTCCTATTGTAAGGGAGGAGATTCAGCTCCAGGACAGCGAAGCATCTTCAGAGGTGAAAATTTATAAAAGAAAAAATAAAAATTACAAGGTAGGTTATTTAAAACTGCCTTCTTTTTATGAGGATCCGGAAAAGAATAAAAGCTCATCAGGTGATGTAGACAGAATCCTGGCTGAGATGAATAAGGAAAAAGTTGATATTGTTGTGTTTGATCTTAGAGGGAACCCTGGTGGATTATTATCAGAGTCCATAAGAATAGCTGGATCATTTATTGAAGAGGGTCCTGTTGTTCAAATAAAAAATAAAAATAATCCTGCCAGGATTTATTATGCAGATGAAAGGCAGATGCATTATACAGGTCCTTTGATTGTATTGATTGATAAATTTAGCGCAAGTGCTGCTGAAATACTTGCAGGAGCAATAAGAGATTACCGCAGGGGAGTAATTGTAGGTCCTGGAAATACCTTTGGTAAAGGCACAGTACAGTCCTATCAGGTGCTTCCCCGTCGTCTTGGAGCAATAAAAACTACAACACATATCTTTTATCAGCCGGATGGTACATCTAACCAGCTATGGGGCATTGCTCCTGATGTTGTTGTGCCAGATATGAGCTCTATATGGAAAATGGGAGAAAGCGAAACAAAATTTCCTTTAAAGTGGGAAAAGATAAGGAAGCCTGATTATAAAATGTACAAATATAATACTCCGCATATTGTGGATAAGCTCAATGCTTTTTCAAGGAACAGAACAACTGTTGGTGAATATGTTAAACTTAGAGAGCAGATAGAAAGGTATCGTGCAAGGTTGCAGGATAGAACTATTTCTCTTAAAGAGGAGTCTGATATAAGCAGACAGAGGGAAAAGGAGATGGAGGAAAAAATTAAACAGGAGAGAGACAGGAAAGGGATTGATCTGGATAATGATCTTTTTTTAAAAGAAGTCTTTAATCTTTCTGCTGATTACCTGGAAATGCTTGATTAAAGGGAAAAAAGGGAAGAGAATTATGAGGAAAGGCGAAGCAGGTTGTGGTCAAAAAATTAATTGACTCTAACCTTTATTGTTTATATACTTAAACTTTAAGGGTAAGTAAGAAAGGAGATTCTGAAATGTCTTTAACAAGCGCAGAACTTAAACAGATAGAAGATCATATAAAAAATAATATAGGCTCATGGATGGGAGAAATATCTCTTACAAAATCCTCTTATTTTAATGAAATAGAATTGATCGAAAGAATAGTGCGGGTAGAAGAAGAGCTAAAAAGCCAAAGAGAGCTTATGCTAATGGGATTTGAGCAAACAAATAAGCGTTTTGAAGATATGCAAAAATACATGGATAAGCGTTTTGAAGACGTAAACAGAAAATTCACAATGATGTTTGCTTTTATGACCTTGGGGTTTACAATCCTTGCAACCATGATGACAATGTTTAAATTTTTAGCTTAAATTTTGTTACATCTATGCTCCTTGTTATAAACCAGCATTGGCAAGGTAATCCCTTACCTTGCCTGGTGCTTCCTGAACTGTTGAAACAATAACATCTATCCCATTTCTCATTGATTTAATTTTCAGATAATTTATTATATCATTTGAAATAGCATGTTCTTCTGATTTAAGAAAAATCACAAGTTCAATGCTGTAATTCCTTAACAGCTTGTAAAGGAGTTCATGTCTTTCCTTCGGGCTGCGCAGGCATGGAGCCAGAGGTCTGTATGAGTATGCATCAAGCAGTTCATAAAAAATATAATCAGATTCATAATTCAGTGATATATCAAAGCTTCTTCTTCCTGTTTGAGAATCATCCTCTGCAATGATGATTCCCTCATCTTCAATTAAATCAGCGGTTTTGCCATCAAATGAGTCACAGGAAAAAAGCATGGCTCGCAGAGGCGCATTATCTTTATTTTGAGTGTTATCTTGGCACAGGTTAAAAATTGGTGTAATATACTCAAGCGCTGTTTCAGGAGGGAATACAAGTGCTGTTTCAAATATGAGGGCTAATTCGCTTTGTGTGAGTACAGAGGGCGAGGAGTTTCTTGCTGAACATATTCCACGAAGGGTTTTTCTGAGGGCTTCATACAGGCTGGTTTTTTCCTTCAAAATTTTTAGATCTATTTTTTTTAAGTCAGCACTGAATAGGGTATTGAGCAGGAGTGCTGTTTCATTATGTATTGCCACTGCTGCGTCTTCTCCATATCCACCTGTTATTTTGAAATTATATACAGGTATGGATGGAACTTTGTTAGTGCAGGAACAGTCTGTTTCAGGGATAATATGGGCATCTGCGATTTGTGACCAGTATTTTTTCTTGTCATCATCTGCCTTAAAAAAAGATGGTATTTTTAGCGAAATTATATTAAAGGATGCTGTAAGTTCAGGTGGTACTGTTTCCATCTGCCATACTGCAATTGAAGTATTATTTTGCTGTTTGTATTCTGCGATTATGGAATTATATGATGCAAAAGCTTCATTTATGTGTTTAAGGGCTGATATTTTTTTGTCCTGGTTCATTAAATGGCTACTCCTGAGAATTAAAATGGTTTAAGCAATAAAATATTTGAAATATAGATAGGCCTTTAATAATGTGTATCTGTTTTGTATAGAATTGAATTAATAATAAAATAATGCAAATAATTTTTATCGTGTCTGTTCTGCTTTTGGGAGATTGAGATAAATAATTTTTTGTGTTTAATAAAAGCATATAATGGAGAAAAAAATGGCACCTGCCCATAAAACAACGCCTAAAACCGTGGCAAAGAAAAATCCCTATATTTCAATTATTCTGCCTGTTTATAATGAAGAGGAGAGTATTGATTTACAGCACAAGGTTGTTGCAGATGCTGTAAAAAAAATTAAAAAAAGCTATGAAATTATATTTGTTGATGATGGCAGCACAGACTCTTCTCCTGATAAGCTTAAAGATATAGCGAAAAAGGATGCCTTTGTAAAAGTGGTTCATTTTAGAAGAAATTTTGGGCAGACAGCTGCAATGGCAGCTGGCATAGATTATTCCAAAGGTGAAATTATTGTTTTTATGGATTCTGATTTGCAGAATGAACCTGAAGATATTGGCAAGCTTGTGGAAAAAATTGAAGAGGGCTATGATGTTGCAAGCGGCTGGAGGAAGAACAGGCAGGATAAATTTATTTCAAGGCGCTTTCCTTCCATGATTGCAAACTGGCTTATTTCCAGGGTTACAGGCGTAAAGCTTAAGGATCTTGGCTGCTCTTTAAAGGCTTACAGAGGTGAGGTTTTACGTCAGGTAAAGCTTTACGGTGAAATGCACAGGTTTATTCCCATACATGCTTCATGGATTGGTGCTAAAATAATTGAGGTTCCTGTGGGGCATCATTCGCGGCAGTTCGGGAAATCCAAGTATGGAATAAAAAGAACTTTTAAGGTTCTGCTTGATCTTGTTACTGTTAAATTTATGGGTTCTTACTCAACAAGTCCTATATATATTTTTGGTGGTACTGGAATATTCTTTTTATTTTTTGGTTTTATAAGCGGTACAGCTGTAATTGTTATGAAGCTATTTTTCAGTTATAATATGACACGAAATCCGCTTTTAATGCTCACTGTTATGCTTATTATTGTAGGAATTCTTTTTATTCAAATGGGAATACTTGCAGAGATTATGATAAGAACTTATCATGAATCACAGAAAAAACCAGCATACATTGTAAAAGATACTGTAAATATTAAGTTATAGGACAGATGTTTTTTATTTTAAAGATTTGATTTAAGACCCCATTCCCTAACCCTTTCCCCACGGTGGGGAAAGGGAATTGTGGCATTGATTTTTTGTCGGTATTGGATTTTTTAGTTTCATGAATCTAAAGGTTTACTGTATAACCTGTAATTTTATGATTTTCTCCCCTTCTCCACCGTGGACTACACACAGGATGTGTGTGTTTCGACGCGCGACACGACGTCGCAAAAAGCGTCGAATGAGGGCGCGGCAGTGCCGGGGTGAGGTCTGAAAAATTTTTATTCAGAGTCTTTTTTTTCATCTTTGCTGCCTCTCATGATAAATCCAAATGGGCGCTTTTTCAGTTCAACTGATATTTCCTGTACTGTTTCCATTGTTGCTCTTAATGTTTTTACAGTTGATATAATATCGCCTTCAGAGCTTGTAAGGATTTTGTTTAATGCTTCCATGCTGCTGTTAAGGTTGGATGTCATGGACAGTATGTTTTGTCTGCTTTCACCTGTTATAAGATTAAGGGTGTTAACTGTATTGGTTATTGTTGCAAGAAGGGTGTG
>JBBAGC010000047.1:0-9710 GCA_041655115.1 Spirochaetota bacterium
GGCTTTGCCAGGGCCAATATATGCATCCCACCATCCGGGATACTTATCATCAGGATGATGCCTTCCTGCAGCATGGGCGCTTCCGGAAAGTGCATGCTCCCTCCCAACAGCATTGATAATATCATCTACTGTAAATTCGTATTTCCGCAGCTTGTTCCTATCCACCCAGATACGGATATTCCGATCTATATATCCAAAAAGACCCACCTCGCCTACGCCAGGAATAGTCTGAAACCTGTCGCGTAGTTGATAACGAACATAGGACATTTGTTCTTTTAAGGAAGAATCTGAGGTTACGGAAAATATTATAATGGGTTGATCTTCAGGGTTCCTTTTGGAAATAACAGGAAAATCAATACCAGCTGGCAAAAGCCTTTGAGACCGGGAAAGTTTGGACTGTATCTCCTGAAGAGCAACATCAACATTTCTGTTAATATCAAGCTCTACTGTAATCACTGCTCCCCCCATCCTGGAAACAGATGACACTTCAGTAACTCCCTCAACACTTACAACTGCGTCTTCAATAATATCAACAATATCTGTTTCTACAATTTCTGGGGATGCGCCCTCATACTCCACGCTTATGCTTACCATAGGAAGGTCAACATCAGGCATCTGGGATACACCCATACGGCTATATGATATGTATCCAAAAAATATAAGCCCGAACATTATCATCCAGGCAAAAACGGGATTTTTTATTGAAATATCAGAGAGGGTCATTTTTTTTCCTTAAACAATTTATTGCCTTTATTTAAAACTTTTATATCAAATAAAAAAATTCATATTTGCTCTCTATAACCAGGTTGCTTTAATTAAAAAGCAATCACTGATTATTCAGACTGTAGCGAAAATAAAATACCAGAATCCCGTAAAGCTGATTCTACGAAATTTCCCATTCACAAAAATAATAAAAAATGTACTATTTCAAAGACGAAATGTCTTTCATAACCTGAAATTTTGATCCTTCAAATTCACCGCAGGCCACTCCAAGACGTATCCTGTTTACAGTGTGTTGTAGCCGCCTTCTCTGATACTCATCCTGCCCGCTTTGAAGCTCCTTTAGCGAATTAAAAACATCAATAATTCCAGTAAGATTAAGCCTGTATTCCTTCATCACAGCATTATAGCTTTTTTCAGCCATTGTTAAAGCTTCCCTGTAAGCCTTAACCTGTGAAGCAGAGCTTTCCCAGCTTTCCCATGCATCAGTTATTTCATTTGCAGCATCACCCTGGATAGCTGAAAGCTTAAGCTCTGCCTGCCTCAACCTTGATTCATTCTCTTTTACCCTGGCTCTGGTAATTCCTCCATTAAAAATGGGAAGTTCAACACCAAGGGAAGCACTATAATCCCTGGCATTTTTATTTTTACTATATAGATTATAGGAGCCTTCAAGATAGGCAGATGGTAAATGCCCACCCTTTGCTTCCATTAAATTCTGCTTAGCCATTTCCACCTCATAACCTGCAGCAACAACCTCAGGCCTGAGGCTTAAGCTGTTAAGCATTTCTTCAAGCCCCTTATCAGGATCAGAAAGAACAAGGCTATCCTCAAGATCCGTTTCTGTTTTTATTCCTGATAAATTTAAAAGAGAAAGCCTTACCCTGTTAAGATCATTTTTTAAAGACAAAATTTCCGCTTCAATTTTTTGCATCTGCGATTCTGTTAAAAGCACCTCACTATCTTTTGCCCTGCCAAGCCTGGCTCTCCTTTTAAGCTCCAGGGAAATTCCTTTATAAAGCTGAAACATCTCTTCCCTATTCTTAATGCTCTGCTCAAGCTGGAGAGCTGAATAAAAATCCCTGGATATATCAAGAAGAAGCCTGCCGGAAATATATAGAAGAATTGATTTTCTCATTTTTTGTTCATACCCGGCAGATTTAAACCTGGCATACTCTGTGAGGCCTGTAAAAATATTCTGCCTGGCATATAAGCTTATGCCTGTCATCTGGGAACCTGCACCATTATCAGGGAACATTTTGGCTCCTTTTAATGATACCCTTGGCAAAAATGCACCAAAGGCCTCCTGCCTTTTTAAATCAGCCTGTATGGAGCTTTCACGTTCAATTGCCACATTTTCATTTTTGCTCAAAGCAAGAACATAAGCATCGTAGAAAGAAACCTTTTTTAAAGAAGATGAATTGCGCAGATCCTCTTCGCCTATTCCGTGGATCTGGAGAATATAATTATCATCGCTGCTGCGAGAAAATGCTGAGGAAGAAAATAGAATCAAAATAATAAATAATAACAAGTATTTCCGCATTTAATAAAGTCCCATTGTCAATTTCCTTCAAAGATAACAGATAACCCCCTAAATCAGCAAAGAGCTTATCAGGCTTCCTGCCTGCCCTTTGCACTAGCTCATCCATGAGCCTCGCCCAAAGTGGGACTTGATAATTTTCTGTTTACATTTATACTTTACTAAGCGCTAAGATAGAAAAGGCCCATTAAAAAGTATAAAATAAATTAACCAGCCCCCTATAAGGGGGCGACGGAAAAGGATTTCTCTAAAGAAAAATTTTTATTCCGCCGGGGGTTTGCTTTATCAGATATGTATGGAAAATAATATTATGTTTCCCAATAATCTGAAATATTTAAATTTTTTTACAAATAAAAAGCCTTATTTTCAAAGGCTTTTTATTTCAACATTTATTTTTTATCAATCATAAGACGGGCTAATTTAACAGCCTCTTCAATTCCTTTTTTTAAATTTTCCGGAAACTTTCCTCCAGCCTGAGCCATATCCTTACGACCACCGCCTTTACCACCCACAATACCAGCTGTCTCCTTAACAAGGCTGCCACAATCAATACCCATTTCAACAGCTTTCTTTGTTGCAGCATATAATATCATAGCTTTGCCATCAACATCTGACCCAAAGCATACAAGGCTGTTTTGCACACGCTCCCTTGCTGCATCAGAAGCCTCCCTGAGGCTGTTTATATCAAGGCCGGAAAATACATGTGAAATAATTTTCACACCATTATAATCTTCCCCGGAAGAAATAATTGAATCAATATCTGAGGAGACAGATGATTTCTTGAGCTTTTCAGTCTCCTTTTCAAGCGCACGGGTTTTGGTAATTATTTCATCAACTTTTTTAACAAGCCCTGTTTCAGAAACATTTACCTTTTCTGTAAGCGCAGATATAACTTTATCATGCTCAATAAACCTGTCCAAAAGGCCTTTAAGAGTAACAGCCTCTATTCTCCGCACACCTGCTCCAGGTGATGATTCCTTTAGTATTTTAAACACACCTATTTTACCTGTATTTGTTACATGAGTACCACCACAAAGCTCCATACTAAAACCAGGTACATCAATAACCCTTACAGTATCTTCATACTTTTCATCAAAAACAGCAATAGCACCTTTTCCTATTGCCTCTTTTATATCCATAACCTCAGTAGAAACATCAACATTTTCCCAAATTTTCTGGTTAACCATTAACTCAATTTTTTCTATTTCATCATCGCTCATTGCATTAAAATGTGAAAAATCAAACCTGAACTTTTCAGAGTCAACAATTGATCCTGCCTGCTTAACATGATTACCCAACACCTTATGCAAGGCTGCATTAAGAAGATGCGTAGCTGTGTGATTAGCCCTTATAAGATTCCTCTTTATTGTATCAATTGATGCTTCAACCTGATCCCCTGTTTTAAACTCCCCTTTTTCAACATATCCTATATGGATTATTGTCTTATTATGCCTTTTAGTATCCTCAACCCTGAACAGGGAATCTCCATTTTTAATTACACCAGTATCACCTACCTGGCCTCCTGACTCACCATAAAAGGGTGTGCTTTTAAGTACAAAAAGACCCCTGTCACCTTCAACAAGAGCATCAGCTTTTTTTATTTCCTTATAAAGCAAAGCTATTTCACTTTCAGCAGAATCCTTTTCATATCCTAAAAAGTCTGTGCTTCTAACAAGGCCTGTTATCTCATCAAAGACAGATTCAAATCCTAAATCAGACCCTTTCCAGCTCTGCTTTCCCCTTTCTCTCTGTTTTTCCATCTCCTCATTAAATCCTTCAACATCTATAGAAAGCCCCTGCTCTTCTGCCATCTCACTTGTCATTTCAAGGGGAAAACCAAATGTATCATAAAGGAGAAATGCCTCTTTTCCGGAAATAATCGTTTCACCCTTTTTCTTGTGGGATTTCATTATCTCTTCAATACGGTCCATGCCGTTTTCTATTGTTTCAAGAAAACGCCTTTCTTCAGACTCAATAACCTTTTTAATATTAGGCACACCCTCTTTTACCTCAGGATAAAAATCTCCCATTACATTTACTATGGGCTCTACAATTTTATACACAAAGGGTTCTTTCAAGCCAAGAAGCCTGCTATACCTAAGTGCACGGCGCAATACACGCCTAAGCACATAGCCACGGCCATCATTTGAAGGATATATACCATCAGACATTGCAAAGGTTAAAGTTCTTCCATGTTCAACAATTACCTTTATTGGCAGCATGTTTTTACCTTCATAGGGTATGCCTGATTCACGGCTTACAAAATCTATAAGTCCTTTAAGCTCATCAGTTTCAAAAATAGAATCAACATTCTGGATCAGTACAGCAAGGCGCTCTAATCCCATACCTGTATCAATACCTGTTTGAGGAAGAGGATTAAGCTTTCCATTTTCATCCTGAAAAAACTGGTTAAACACCAGGTTCCAGTATTCCATGAACCTTTCACATTCGCATCCAGGCCTGCAATCCTTACTGCCACACCCAAATTCTTCACCCCTGTCATAATAAAGCTCGGAGCAGGGACCGCATGCTCCTGTATCCCCTGCAGGTCCCCAAAAGTTATCAGCCTTGCCAAGCCTTACTATTTTATTTTCAGGAATGCCTATCCTTTTATTCCACAGCTGGTATGACTCATCATCATCCTGATAAATGCTTGCCCATATATTTTCTTTTGGAAATCCTATAATATCAGTAGAATATTCCCAGGCAAAATCAATTGCCTCCTCCTTAAAATAATCTCCAAAGGAGAAGTTGCCTAACATTTCGAAAAAGGTAAGATGCCTCTTTGTTCTTCCCACCTGCTCAAGATCGCTTGTACGAAGACACTTCTGTATTGATGCTGCCCTGGTATATTCCAGATCAACTGTACCTGCAAACATTGCCTTAAACTGCACCATCCCTGCTGTGGTAAAAAGAAGAGAAGGATCATCCTTTGGGAAAAGGGAGCTTGATGGAACAATTACGTGTCCCTTGCTTTTAAAATAATCTATAAATGAAATTCGTAAATCTTTTACTTTTTGCATGCAAATTCCTTTTAATGTAAATTTAATTCAAGTATTGAAAAATAAAAATATTCCTTTTAAAAAAAATTTCAGTTTTCATATATTTTTAACAGCTTTTTATAGCCTGTTGTAAGATCCTTAAGACTCATTACAGGGGATACCTTTGGAAGGGATTCAATAAAAACAGACCCATAGCTCTTGGTTACAATTCTTGAATCAAGTATTGCAACAACTCCCTTGTCATCGCCCCTTCTTATTAACCTGCCTACGCCCTGTTTAAGCTTAAGTGCTGCCTCTGGTATCTGTAAATCAATAAAGGGATTTTTACCCATGCTTTTAAGCCTTTCAAATTTTGCCTCCATTACAGGTGAATCAGGTACAGCAAAGGGAAGGCGCGTAATAACAACTCCACGCAAAAGATCTCCCGGAAGATCTATACCCTGCCAGAAAGAATGTGTACCCATTAGCACTGAATTGTTATCCTCAATATAATATTTCAAAGCCCTTGAGGCGATCATCTTATCCTGTGAATAAATAGTATGAGATATTTTATCCAGGATAATATCCTTCACATCCTTAAGCATCCTGTATGATGTAAAGAGAATAAGACAGTTGCCATTAAGAATATTTATTATTTCTATAATATTTTTGCTTATTGCCAAAGGATAACTTTTATCCTCAGGAGAAGGAATATCTTTTCCCAGGTAAAGTGTTACCTGTTTTTTAAAATCAAAGGGAGATTCAAGTACAACACCCTTGCCATTTATAAAACCGGTTGTTGAAATAAAAAATGAAAAATCCCTTTTAACTGAAAGTGTTGCTGAAACAAATACAGATGACTCATAGAATGAAAATACATCCATCTGCATTATACTGCATATTTCAACAGGCTGCCCCATTAGACTGGCATTTCCCAATAAATCGCTATCTTTACGCTCAATCCAATAGACATAGTTTTCTCTTGCAAGTTTAATGAACGAATAAAACGCCTCAGCATAAGCTAAAATCCGCCCCTTAGCTGAATCAAATTCCATTCTGTTATCATCTTCTTCAATATCAGATTCAGCATCATCCAGTACAAGTAAAAAATTTTTTAAAGCTATTGTCAGGGGTTCACCAAAATCAAGAGGTCTGGTAAGGCGTATTACATTCTGCGATGAAAAAAACTGCTCCCTAATCTTTTCAAAAAAAACCTGTGCTTCCCTGGCAAGAACATCAAGGGTCTTTAATGCTTCATCACGAATTTCTTCTTTTTTAAAATTATTTATAACACCCCTTTTTCCCCTGGCGTAAAACCGCTGGAGCAAAAGAACCAGTGATTCATAATCAATGGAAAATCCAAGCTGCTTTGCTGCAATAGCTTCAATGGAATGGGCTTCATCAAAAATCACTGCATCAGTAACAGGAAGGTATGCCTTACCTGAAGCAATATTGGAAAAAAAAAGATAGTGATTCATAACAAGAAGATCTGCCTGCGCCCATTCCTTTCTTGCTGCCTGAAATGCACATGTGGAGAAAAACTGGCACCTCTGCTGTACACATACTTCAGAATCCCTATTAATTTCATTCCAGATAGAAAAGGGAATGTCCGCATCAAAAACAGTAAAAATTCTTTTCTCTTTAAAAAGGGTACTCACCCTGTTTATATGCTGCAGATCACCTTTGCTAAAAGCGCCCTTTTTTACTGTTGCTTCAAATCGTCTTTTACATGGATAGTTGGAGCTGCCAAGGCAGAGGGAATATTTAAAGTCCCTGGAAAAGTGTTCCCTGAAAATTTTTTTTACAATTGGAATATCCTTTTCAAGAAGCTGCTGTTGAAGTGCCTTTGTTTCTGTTGACAGTGAAATTTTTTTCCCAAGATCAATAGCATATTTTAAAGCAGGAATAAGGTAAGCCATGGATTTACCTGTTCCTGTGCCTGCTTCAACAATTGCATTTTCAGGAGCAGAAAGCCTCTGAAAAATAAAATCCGCCATTAAAAGCTGGCTTTCCCTGTATTCATATCCAGGAAGATTATTATCAAGATACCCATCAGGGCAAAATATTTCTTTCATAATTTTTTATATAGGTTTAAGGATCAAAAATAAAATTATTTTTCCTTTAAAACAATAGCTACAACTCTCTCTTTATAAACTTTTTAACTTAAAAAAGTAAAAGATATAATTTTATGCTTATTAATCCAGTAATTTTTTTAAGCTCCTTTCAAATTTTAAAAACCTGAAACACTATTGACATATTACAAAAAAGCCATATTGAGCAAAAAGATTTGGATTTACCCTTGTTATTTTTGATTTTTTATCCTGCCCCAGGTTAAAGTGCCACTCCTTAAGAATTTTAAAATTAAACTCCTTTGCCATAATCTTCATGTCCTTAATTGTAAGAAGATGAATATTAGGAGAATCATACCACTGATATGGCAACAAATCATTTACAGGCATTGTACCTCTGCACAAAAGATGAAGCCTGGTTTGAAAATATCCAAAATTAGGAAAGCTGATTATTACCTTTTTCCCTATTCGTAAAACCTCTTTAATAACATAATCCGGTCTTTTTGTATTCTGTATTGTCTGATTTAAAATAACATAATCAAAGGAATTTTTTCTATAATCTGTAAGGCCTTCATCAATATCTGCCTGATAGCAATAAAGGCCTTTTTCCATGCAAAGGCTTACCCCCTCCTCTGAAATTTCCACACCATATCCCTTTACTTTTTTGCTCTCCTGAAGCATCTCCAAAAGAACACCATCACCACACCCAAGATCCAGAACCTTTGTTTTTTCAGGGATTTCCTCAATCACAAGATCATAGCCAATCATTTATACTTCCTCATTTTTTCCCAGCCGTGCAAATTCACTTTTAAGAAAATTCGATATATTTTTTTCAAGAATTTCTGCAGGGAGTAAAAAGGCATCGTGCCCATTATCTGTTACAATATCTATATAATTAACATTTTTTCCACTAACCCGCAGGGCTTTTACTATTTCTTTAGAACTATCGCTTGGATAAAGCCAATCTGTTGTGAAGCTTATTACAAGATAGTTTGCTTCAGCATTATCAAAGGCATTTGCCAAAGTCCCGCCATAATCCTCCTGCAAATCAAAATAATCTATTGCCCTTGTAATATAAACATATGAATTAGCGTCAAATCGCTCTACAAATTTTATCCCCTGATAATGAAGATATGACTCCACAGTAAATTCAGAATTAATATTTCTGCTTGCCTTTGATGCTTCCTGAAAATTCCTGCCGAATTTTTCGTGCATGTGCTTTTCGCTTAAATAGGTTATATGGCCTATCATTCTTGCAAGGGAAAGCCCCTCTGCTGGCACTTCCCTGCCATAATTACCGCCATTCCACCTGGGATCATTAAAAATCGCCTGGCGTGCAACCTCATTAAAGGCAATACCCTGAGCTGAAAGATGAGCAGAGGTTGCAATTGCAATACATGAATTAACCATATGAGGATAGGAAACTGACCATTGAAGAGCCTGCATTCCTCCCATTGAGCCTCCTGCTACAGCAAGAAGTTTTTTTATCCCCAGATGATTCACAAGATGAAACTGGGCATTTACCATATCCTTTATTGTTACCATTGGAAAATCAAGGGCATAGGTTCGACCTGTAAATGGGTTGATTGATGCTGGTCCGGTTGAGCCACTACATCCGCCTATTACATTGGAACATATTACAAAATATTTATCAGTATCAAAGGCTTTGCCAGGGCCAATATATGCATCCCACCATCCGGGATACTTATCATCAGGATGATGCCTTCCTGCAGCATGGGCGCTTCCGGAAAGTGCATGCTCTATTAATATAGCATTGTTTTTTTCGCTATTAAGTGTGCCGTAAGTTTCATAGGCAAGGGTTATGGGGCCAAGCCTTTCTCCACTCTCAAGGATCATTTCTTCAGGAGGATCTGCAAAGGTAAAAAATTTTGTTTTTACAATACCAACTGTTTTTATTTCATTAAAAGTTTTCATTAAAACCGCCTTTTTCTGAAACAGCGGTTTAATGTAAAACTGCTGTCTCATCTTCCGGAATTACTCCGTTGGAATTAGCACCTTTTCCCCTCAAGGAATGGTTGCCGTGGTTTCAAAGGGCCATTCCCTCCACCACTCTTGATAAGACTGTTATTTGTAATAGTAAACTGATGTATAAATTCCAGGGGGCTTCTGTCAACAAAAAACAATGCTAAAAAAGTATTTTAAGTGATTCTTTAATAATTTCTTCCACACCCAAATCAACCTTTTCTTTTACAATGCTGTTTACACATTTTTTTGCCTTTAACTCATCAAATCCCAAAGCAACAAGTGCGTCAACTGCATCCCTTGAAGGTGAAAAAACCTCTTCAACCTGATCCGATATTTCTTCAAGGAGCTCTATTTTTCTCCTAAGTTCAAAAATCAGTTTTTCAGCCTTGCTCTTCCCTATTCCAGGAACCTTTA
>JBBAGC010000048.1:0-9702 GCA_041655115.1 Spirochaetota bacterium
ATGATTTTCTTTTTTCCTGTTTAAAGGAAAAATTAAAGTCTCCTTCTTTTCCTGTTATGTGATCATTGATCTCAAGAATATGGTGATTAATAATGCTTTCATCAGGGTGTACAACTATTCTTCCATTTTTAGCTATTATATAGCTGTGTTCTGTTTCAAAAGTTTTTTTTGAAAAAATAAGTTTTTCAATGTCATTAATATTTATGTCAATGGACATGACTCCAGTGATATTTCCAGAGGGAGTAATCAATGCCTTGCTTAAAGATATTTCCCAGTCATCGTTTGTAAGGTTTTTAAACAGGGACCATTCTACTTCCTCTGTTTCACTATTAATAGCATTGATATACCAGGGTCTTTCAGTTAAGTCAAAATCAGGTGGTGTTATAAAGTCATTAATTAAAAAAAAGCCGTTTGTGTAGCCAGAGTAAATGGATTCAATATTTTCACTGTTTGCAATAATGGTTCTGTAAATGTCCAAAGCCCTTTTTCGGACAGCATGGTTATTTTCACCAGCATTTATTATGTCTGGATTTTTTGAAAGGACATTTACTATGTTTAATGTTTCACGAATATGCCCTTCAATATATGTATTGAGAATGGTGTTAGTGCTTTTTATTGAATTATGAGCATTTTTCAAATTTGCGCTTATAAGGGCGTATGAAAGAAATGAACCAAAAATTATTAAAACAGTAATGGAAAAAAAGAGTATGGTATAGAATACTTCTTTTTTAATTGATAAATTAGATAAATTTTTTTTAAACCTGTAACTCATTTTTCTTTTAGCAGAATACCCTAAAGATTTTTATCTTCCTGGTGAAAATTATATAAGCATTATTTTTTTAGCACCTTTTTTAATACCTCATAATATAATTTGCTCTGGAAGGGTCAATAACAATCGGATATGGTTTTGTTTAATTAATTAAATTACCCTATTTTTTATATTGACTTTTGGGTCTAATATGTCAAAAATGACAATACAAAAAAAAGTATAAATAGTTTAATAATATGTTAAAATAAGCATGTTTAATTTTAGTGCATTATTTTCAGGTTAAAGCTGAATAGCTTCTTTTTTACAGGGGATTATTCAGTTAATCTTTATTTTAATGAAAGGTGAGGTATGGGGACTAAGATTGAAAAAATTAAAGCGCAATATCCTGATCCCAGGTCAGCGATAATGCCGGTTATGCAGCATCTTCAGAAAGATAATAATGATTATTTGAGTGAAGATGTCATGGATAAAGCTGCAAAGGCAATGGACTGCAGCAAAAGCAAAGTATATGGGATGGCAACCTATTATACAATGTTTAATACAACGCCTAAGGGGAAATTTCGTCTTGAAGTTGATACATGTGTTCCTGGCTTTTTACACGGTGCTGATAAAATTGTTCAACACCTTGAGAAAAAACTGGGAATTAAAGTGGGTGAAACAACCAGTGATAATATGTTTACCCTTACCACTGTTCAGGATCAGGGCTCATGTGCAACAGGTCCTGTTATACAGGTCAATGGTCTTTATCATGAAAATATGACAATTGAAAAAACAGATGCTCTTATTGAAGCCCTGCTTGCAGGGGAAAAAACTGAAAGCGATGTTTCAATGAGAATTGAGTCAAAGTGCGGTATTCTGCTCAATGACCGTTCAAACCCTGATTGCAGAACCATAGATTTTTACAAAAAAAATGGCGGTTATTCTGCTCTTGCAAAAGCTTTGACCATGGATAAGGCTGCTATTATTGATGAGGTTAAGGAGTCCCAGGTAAGAGGGCGAGGGGGCGCAGGCTTCCCTGCTGGAATGAAGTGGTCTTTTTTGCCTAAAAATGATGACAGGCCTGTTTATCTAATATGCAATGCTGATGAAGGGGAGCCTGGAACCTTTAAGGACAGGCAGATTATGGAATTTAATCCGCACCTCCTTATTGAGGGTATTGCAATTGCTGCCTATGCTATTGGGGCAAAAGAAGCATTTATTTACATTAGAGGAGAGTTTGGCTGGATTGCTGATATACTCAACAAGGCAATTGAAGAGGCAAAAAAAGACAATCAGTTAAACCATGTTGATGTGCTTGTTCACGTAGGCGGGGGCTCTTATGTTTGTGGTGATGAAACAGCGCAGATTCAATCCCTGGAAGGGAACAGGGGAAATCCAAGGGTTAAGCCACCATTTCCTGCCAATTACGGTCTTTACGGCTGCCCCACAATTGTTAATAACGTAGAAACACTTTCCTGTGTTCCTTTTATAGTTTCAAAAGGGGCAAAGGCCTTTCATGACATAGGAGTTGTTGATAATCATGGTCCTAAAATTTATGGTGTATCAGGGCATGTAAATAACCCTGGAGTTTTTGAATATCCTTTGGGAACCAAACTAAGTGTTATACTTGAAGCAGCTGGTGGTGTTAAGGGAAACCTTAAAGCTGTTATACCAGGCGGATTGTCAGTGCCAATAATGAAAGCTGATGAGGTTGAGGATTTGGCTCTTGATTATGATTCCTGCCAGAAAGCCGGAACTTCCCTTGGTTCAGGTGGTATCATGGTTATAAATGATACGGTTTCAATTCCTGAGCTTGCTCTTCGTACTATTGAATTTTATCATCATGAATCCTGTGGACAGTGTGTTCCATGCAGAGAGGGGACTCACACTATATATTCAAAGTTAAAAAGTTTGATAAAAGGACAGGGTAAAAAAGAGGATATTGATCTTATCCTTTATCTTTGTGATAATGTAAAAGGGCTTACCATATGTCCAATGGGTGAAGCCTTTGCAGTACCTATTGAGTCTATGATAAAAAAATTCCGCCATGAATTTGAAAGTCTGGTGAAATAGATAATAATTAAAGAGGTGTATAATGGCTTGTAATATTGAAATAAACGGGAAAATTTTTGATTGTGAAGAGGGTCAAACCGTTCTTCAGGTTGCGCGTGCAAACGATATTTATATCCCTTCGCTTTGCTATAATGCAAAGGCTAAAACATCAGGTATGTGCCGTGTCTGTGTTGTGGAAGTGGAGGGCATGAGGGGCCTTCAGACATCCTGTTCCCTTCCTGTAAAGGACGGGATGAAAATAGAGACAGCAACAAACAAGGTTATTGAAGCTCGCAAGATGGTTGTAAACATGCTGCTTGCCAATGGTAATCATAACTGTCTATCCTGTGAGGTTAATGGAGATTGTGAACTTCAGGACGCTGCCTATAATCTTGGTATTGAAGTTCCTGCCTTCCTGGTGGAGGAGATTGAAGAACGCGATGAGTCTTCTGCTTTTATTATGCGTGATCCAGGCAAGTGCATACATTGCGGAAGATGTATAGCCGGGTGTAATGATCTTGTTGTAAATGAGGTACTTGATTTTGGTTTCAGAGGTTCCAGTCTTGCTGTTATCTGTGACAATGACAAACCCATGGGTGAGTCAACCTGTGTTCAGTGCGGTGAGTGTGTGCAGCTTTGTCCCGTCGGTGCTCTTATAGAGAAAAAAGGTATTGGCAAAGCCAGAGCATGGGAAACAGAAACAGTCAGAACTACATGTCCTTATTGTGGAGTAGGATGTCAGCTTGAACTTCATGTTAAGGGTGATCAGATAGTACGCATTAAAGGTGTTGAAGGTGCACAGCCTAATGACGGACACCTTTGTGTTAAAGGGCGCTATGGATATGATTTTATTTATTCGGATGAAAGGCTTACAACTCCTCTTATTAAAGATTCTTCCGGTAAATTTCAAAAAGCTTCATGGGATGAAGCCCTTGATCTTGTTGCTGATAAATTTAAGGAAATTATAAAAGAATCAGGTCCTGATGCTATAGCAGGTGTTAGCTGTGCAAGGAGTATTAATGAAGATTCCTATGCTATGCAAAAACTGTTCCGCGGGGTTATAGGTACCAACAACATTGACCACTGCGCCCGGACTTGACACGCTCCTACTGTTGCCGGTCTGGCAACTACACTTGGATCAGGCGCTATGACAAACTCTTTCAGCGAATTTGAAAATGCAAAATTATTTTTTCTGATAGGAACCAATATGACAGAGGCTCATCCTGTTGCCTCCTATTATGTCAAGAGAGCTAAAAAGAAAGGTGCTAAAATTATTGTTGCAGATCCCAGAAATCAGGCATTAGCTAAAAAAGCTGATATTTTTGCACAGATTAATGTGGGATCAGACGTAGCTTTTCTTAATGGGATAATGAATGTTTTAATTACAGAAGATCTTTATGATAAGAAATTTGTTGCTGAAAACACCGAAAAGTTTGAAGACATGAAGGCAGTTGTTATGCAGTACCCGCCAGAGAGGGCTGCGGAAATTTCAGGTGTTGCTTCTGACCAGATTAAAGAGATAGCGCGCACAATGGCTTCAATAAAGCCTGGAATGCTTTGCTATACACTTGGCATTACTGAGCATACAAGTGGCAAGAATAATGTAATGTCCATATCCAATCTTCAAATGCTTCTTGGAAACATGGGGCTTGAATCTTCCGGTGTTAATCCCCTGCGTGGGCAAAATAATGTACAGGGCGCCTGTGACATGGGAGCATTGCCTGGAGTTTTCCCAGGATATCAGTCAGTTACAG
Organism: Spirochaetota bacterium; assembly: GCA_041655115.1. Lineage (GTDB taxonomy): Bacteria > Spirochaetota > UBA4802 > UBA4802 > UBA5550 > JBBAGC01. The sequence goes on from JBBAGC010000048.1 coordinate 4,555, forward strand.
ATGCAGCTAACAGGGAAAAGTTTATGAAAGCCTGGGGAGTGCCTGCTCTTCCTGACAAGCCGGGTCTTATGATTCCTGATATGATGGCTGCTCTTCCTACTAAGCAGGTAAGAGCCTTTTATATTTTTGGTGAAAACCTTGCTAATAGCGAGCCAAACATTACCCATGCTGAGCATGAGCTTGCTTCTGCTGAATTCATTGTTTGCAATGATATATTTGAAACAGAAACAACAAGGTTTGCTCATGTAATACTGCCTGCTGCTGCCTGGTGTGAGGATGAGGGTACATTTACAAGCAGTGAGCGTCGTGTTAACAGGGTGCGTAAAATTAAGGATGCTCCGGGTGATGCAAAGCCAAACTGGTGGATTTTTAAAGAGATAGCAAGGCGCATGGGGCATGACTGGGAGTCAAACAGCGGGCAGGAAATCTGGGATAATGAGCTTTCTGTTTTAGCTCCTGCTTATGGGGGAATTAAATATTCCAGAATAGAGGATGACGGGTTGCAGTGGCCCTGTCCAACAGAGGATCATCCTGGTACAAAGTTTCTTCACAGAGATGGCAAGTTTACGCGCGGAAAAGGGCTTTTTGTTGGTATTGACTGGACTCCTGCTGCTGAGGTGGCAGATGAGGAGTATCCATTTGTTTTAAGTACAGGCAGAAGGCTTTTCCATTACCATACAAGAACACAGACAGGTCGTTCAGGTATGGATCTTTTAATGGGCGAAGAAACAGCGGATATTTCTTTTGCTGATGCTGAGAAGCTTGGTGTTAAGCATGGGGAATATGTGCAGGTCAGCTCAAGAAGGGGATCAGTTAAAGTAAGAGCCAGAGTAACTGATGAAATTCCAGCAGGACTTGTGTGGATGTCTTTTCATTTCAGAGAAGGCAATGCCAACTGGCTTACAAATAATGTTTTTGATCCGGAAACAAAAACTGCAGAATATAAAGCCTGTGCAGTAAAGGTAGAAAAAGTTTAATTTTTAGAGATTTAAAAAAAGCCCGGGATTATTTCCGGGCTTTTTTTTTGGAAAAAGATATTGACGCAATAATTTTATGTTTAGCCTGATATAATAAAGTTCATTTTTATTATATTACTGGAAATGGAGAAAAAAATGCAAATTGGAAAATATTCATATGAAGAGTATGAAAAGCTTGTTGAATCATTTCACGGGGGTTTGGCTCCTGGTCTTCTTATAGGCGGATTTATGGTGGATCTTGCCCTTAAAAATTTGCCGGAAGGTGAGTTTTTTGATGCCATCTGCGAAACAGTGGCCTGTCTTCCTGATGCTATCCAGCTGCTTACGCCCTGTACAACAGGCAATGGCTGGATGCAGGTTCTTGATTTTGGCAAATTCGCTATTTCTTTATATGAAAAAAGTACAGGTGAAGGTATAAGGGTTTATCTTGATTTGAAGAAACTGGAAAAATGGTCAGAGGTTAATAGCTGGTTTCTTAAGCTTAAGCCCAAAAAAGAGCAGGATAGCCCCCTTTTGTTTAGTCAGATCAAAGAGGCTGGTGCTGATATTTTGAGCATGCAAAAGGTTAAGGTTGATCCTGCAACTCTTGTCAGGGAAAAAACAGGAGGTTCTGTTGTGTGCTCGGGTTGCGGAGAGGCATATCCTGTTAAGCATGGGGGCAAATGCAGAAGCTGTTCAGGGCTTTCACCATATAAATCGTTAATAAATATTTAATAAAGCTGTTGCTTTAATTTAAAGAGGGCTTAGTGGAAACCAGAAAAATGAAACTGGCTGCCTATTCTGATAAGGATGGCTATGCACAGGTTTCTGATAATATTGCAGTAGAGTCGCCTCTTGAAGTGCTGGTAAATGGAAAGAGAAAATTTCTTTGCATGCGGATGCCTGGCATGGATAAAGAGCTTGCTGCAGGTATATGCTTCAATTCGGGATTGGTGGAATTTCCGGAAGATATTAAAAAAATTTCCATAATTGATGAGAACAAAGTTGATATTCAAGCTGAAAATATAAGGAATTTCAGGGAAGATGAAATAAAAATAATAAGAAGTTCTTCCGGGATCCTGCCTGATTCAGAAAAAATGGATAAAAATGATATTCGTAAGGGTGAAAATGATCCAATTTTTTCTGAAAAAATGCTTTTTATGATGCAGAGTGATTTTTTTTCCAGACAGAAAATTTTTAATAAAACAGGGGCAACCCATGGAGCTGCCCTTTATGATATTGATGGTTCCTTGCTGGTTTTTGCAGAGGATGTGGGGCGCCATAATGCCCTTGATAAATGTACAGGCTGGCTTGTATTAAATGGCAAGCCTGGCAAAGCTTTTTTTTGTATGCTTTCCTCCCGTTTAAGCTATGAAATGGTAATGAAAGGTTTTAAATCAGGAGTATCTGTTATTGCAGGTGTTTCTGCTCCAACAAGCCTTGCTGTTGATATTGCAAGAGAAAGGGGTATTACTCTTGCAGGTTTTTTAAGAGGCAACCGGTTTAATATTTATGCTGGTGCATGGAGATTAAGCAGGAATTTAATTTAATGTAAAAAATAAGCTTTAAAGTACTTTGCTGCACCTGGCAGCAGAAGTATTGGATGAATTATTTTTTTCAGTATAGTTTTTTAAAAATATGTTTGACAGGTTCTATTTGTTATGTCAATATTGACACAATGACTAATTCTTCTGGTAAGAAGTATACGATTTTGTGTTGAGCTGCCTTGATTAAGGCAGCTGTTTTTTTGATTTTATTTTACTTCATTTTGTTCATTTTTAATGCAGCTCCCATGGCAAGAAGCGTCTGGTTTCTGTCCTCTATATTAAGGGCTTGTTCAAGACCGCCTGCATCAATATTCATATTTATTGCTTCTTTTGTAAGGCGCAATCCCATGTGGTTTTTAGACATGAGTATTTTGGCATATTCAAGTGCGGTTTCCTGAAGTTTTTCCTTTTCAACTATTCTGGAAACCAGCCCAAGTTGCATGGCTTCATCTGCAGACATAAACTTTCCTGTGTACATAAACTCATAGGCTCTTCCTGCCCCAATCATACGGGGAAGAAGATAGGAACAGGCCATATCAGCTCCACCCAGACCAATGTTAATATATGCAGCATTGAACTTTGCATCAGGGCTTATTATGCGTATATCTGAGGATAAAACAAAGCTGAACCCCTGACCAGCAGCAGCACCATGAACAGCTGTAATAATGGGCTGGGGTGCACGTCTCATGTGCAGATTAATCCTGGCAAGGCGCGCCTGAAATCTGTAAAACTCTTCAGTGCTCATTTTTGGCGCAGTTTCCATAGACTCTTTCATGTCAAGTCCTGCACAAAACCCCTTTTCTCCACTGCCTGAAAGAATAACAACAACTGTATCAAGGTCGTAGAGCCTTTTCCTCCAGAAGTGTTCAAGCTCCTCCATCATAAGATGATTTATAGCATTGTAATTATCAGGCCTGTTAAGCTTAAGGCTCATAATTCCTTTTTCTATAATATCGTATTTGATCATTTTATAATCCATAAAAGTCCTCCCTGCATAAGGTATTTTTTAGAGCTTTAATCCCTGTTTATAAAAAAATGAGGATTATTCAGTATTTTATTTTATAAAAAAGAATTTAATTGTCAATGCTATTTATGCTATCCCCGCCCTGGTGAGGGTATAATAGTCTTGACATTCAGGGTCGGGAATTTTACTTTTTGTTCTGGTATTTTGTTTCCGTAATTGTTTTAAATATATTACTTCTGTTGTATTTTATGCAGAGGAAAGAGGAAGCGGATTAAAATACATTATACAAAATTATGGAGGATTGCTTTTATGAACAAATCGAATTTATTCAAATCAGTTGCTTCATTTCTTTTTTTAGTTCTTTTATCAGCTCCTGTTCTTTCCTACCAGCTTGGTGGCAAGGAGATGGTTAAAAACGGAACAGGCAGTAGAACAATGGCTTTTATGACAATTTATTTTGGTACTCTTTTTGTTCCACAGGAACTTAAGGGCGCTGCAGACACTGCAATTATTAATGCTGATGAGCCCATGTCACTTATTCTTACAATTGATTCCGGTCTTGTGGACAGGGACAAGTTTGTAAAGAGTGTTAATGAAGGATTTGTAAAAGCAGCTTCTGCAGGATATGTTACTACAGATAGCAAGGCATTTCTTAATTTGTTTAATGATGTTACAATAATTAAAGGAGACAAGTTTAGTCACCATTATGATCCAAAAACAGGTATGACTGTTAAGTACTGGTCAAAAGCCTCTGGCAGTGAAAAAACCCTGGGTGTGATTAAAGGCCTTCAGTTCAAAAAAGCTTTTGTTGGAATGTTCCTTGGCTCCAAGCCTATTCAGGCAGGGCTTAAAAAAGGAATGCTTGGTCAATAATTTTAAATTTATATCAGCAATAAAAAAAAAGGAGCCTTAGGCTCCTTTTTTTTTACAGGTACTTTATATGTAACAGGAAGTTTTATTCAATAAAATCAAAATCAACTCTTCTGTGCTGCTGTGCTGTGAGAATAAAATCTTTTTTCACATATCCATGTCCAATGGTGTTTATTCTGTTTTTGTCTATTCCCATGTTCACCAGGTATTCTTTAACAGCATCTGCCCTCTTAAGGCTTATGTCAATATTAGCCTTATGGGAGCCAACCCCGTCAGCATAGCCATGTATGGTCAATTTTATGTTTTTTTTATCTCTAAGGGTTTTGAGTACAGAGTGAATCAGGGGTATATAGTCGAGCTTAATAGCTGCTGAATTAAAATCAAAGTATATGGATTTAATTTCAGTGCTATTATCTTCTTTTTCTTTAGTGCTTGCATTAAGCTTTTCCAGAGCAGGAACAATTAAAAAGTTGTATGAGCCATTTCCTTCATGGTTTGTGGAAATAATCATTCTATTATTATCCAGTGCACATGCAAACATTTCATCATCTGCCGTGTTTACAGTTTCATCTGCTATAAATATTTCACTTTCTCCTTCCTGATTAACCTTTGCCAGGTAAATATCTCTTTTGTTTGAAGAATCTGTGTAAGCTGAAAAATAGAAGGATTCTTCAGACAAGGAAGGTCTTACAAAAAAGGGTTTTACTTCCGGCTGGTTTGATATAATCACTGTTGTGGTGTCTCCCCAAAAGTCATCATCCTGTATAACCTTTATAATTTTTATGTTTTCAGGGTTGTTAGAGCTTATTCT
>JBBAGC010000049.1:0-9640 GCA_041655115.1 Spirochaetota bacterium
CTACCAGGTCGATAGGATGGAGGTGTAAGTGTGGTGACACATTCAGCCGACCATTACTAATCAGTCGTGAGGCTTGACCATATTATTGAAAACCCGAAGATTATACATATCTTCGGGTTTTTTAGTTTATACGAGTTTTATTTCTTGCCTTCCTTATATTAATCTGTGAGTTTTAATAAAAAAAGAGGGGAGCATGAATTTCCAATGGGAATATATGTACCACTTGAGCTGATTTCAGGAATTCTTTTTATTCTTATTGCCTTGGGACAGCTTATCAGGCCATACAAATTCCGTAATTTAATGTTTTCATTTATTCTTTTTCAAATGGGTTACCTACATATGCTTCATATGTATATAATATATAATAGAGACAGTTTTACATATTATACCCTTTTCCCTACTGCACAGCCTTTTTTTATGAGTCTGGGGGTATTTATTTATTTTTATATCAGAAGCATTAAGGGTGAAATTGAGGATTTTAGAAAAAAAAATCTTATACATTTAATCCCTGCCACTGTTTCAGTTATTCTTTTAATAATTTATTATACTGCCAATAGATTGTATCCTCATAGTTTAAGGCTAAGTGAAGTTAGCCGGGTATTTCTTAATTCAATGTTTGTTATATCCTGGATATTTCTTGCTTTTTATGTTACTTTCTCAATAAATCACATCAGAGTAGTTTTAAAAAAAGATAATCCTGTTCACAATGTTTTTAGACAGCTTATGTTTCTTCTGTTATTAGCATTCCCTGCAATGATTACAGGTATTATAACCTCAATAATGGAGTGGCCAAGCAGTTCACCTCTTAATTATATTTATATATCAATAAACAGCTTTATTATATTTGGATTATTTATTTTAATGCAAAGAAATCCATACCTTGTGCAGATTGGGACTATTTCTTCAGGTAAAAAAGATATTAAAAATGTATCAAAGTCTCATCTTGTCAATATAGACATTGAGAATTTAAAAAGAACTCTGAAGATCATGATGGATGAGGAGAGGCTTTATTGTGACGAAGATATAAGTCTTCTGCGTTTAAGTCAGGCCCTTAATATAACAACTCATCAGCTTTCGGAGTTTCTTAATGAGTATTATAAGAAAAATTTTAACAGCTATATAAACAGCTATAGATTGAGAGATGCAAAAAAAATGCTCATTGATGATAAAACAAGAAGTACGCTTTCAATTGCTTTTGCTGTTGGATTTAATTCATATTCCGCATTTTATACTGTTTTTAAAAAGGAGGTAAATCTTTCACCTGCTGAATATAGAAAACAAAATTGCTTGTAAGCCAGGATGTCTTCTTCTGGATGTGCCAGCTATGGCGAGAATTCTTAAAATTAATTTATGAATAATTAATTTTTTTTGTTTCATTCTTATAATCCTGAAAGATTAATATTTATTTATGTTTTATATTATAATAAGGGATTATATTTTTTTCAAATGGAAGGTTGTAACATGAGCAAAAGAAATTATATGAATATTTTGACAAATCTGGGATTGAGGCTGATGGCATCTCAATTTAATTTAAGACCCTATTTGCGAAGCTATCTTAAATCAAGTGATGGATGGATTAATTTTAGCATTGGTATAAGCACTAAAAACAGTACAGTGGAGCAGGCAATTGTTTTTAAAGATGGTAAGGTAAAGGTTTTGAAATACATACCTGAAAAAGCAGATGCAATTATGCATTTTGTTAGTGATGATGTATTAAAGCAGATTGTTAAAATAACTCCAAATGAAGTTCTTAACTTAGTACTTAAAAACAAGATAATTCTTGAAGGAAATATGGCCTATCTTCAGGCCTTTAATTTTTATATTTCATTGCTTATGGGTAAAAAGCATCAACGTATGTTGGACAAACAAAATCGTATTCAGATGAAGAATAAAAAAAAGAAATATGATCCAAAGAATCTTAATCTTTCAGAAGAGATAAAAAATCGTTATGCTTATAGAATGAAGGCTTCAGGAAATAAGGATCCAGGGGTAAAATTTCTTCAGGATTCTTATCTTTCACAATATAGCATGGATGATTTCCCCAGGATAAAAAGACTTCATGAAGAGCATTTTAATATAAAGCCTGCAATTTCATCTGAAAGACCCCGTTTATTAACAGAATGGTATAGAAAGAACGGTTTTGAAACAGATAAAAAGGGTAATCCATGGTTTCCTGTATTGAGACAGGCTCATGCTTTTAAATATCTTATGGAAAATAAAAAACCGATAATTCGTTCTGAGAGCCCTATAGCCGGTACCTGTGCTCCGGAGGATGTGGCTGTTATTATTTATCCTGATACTACTGGAACCATGATATGGGGAGAACTTGGTTCAATTGATAAGAGACTTCTTAATCCTTGTAGTATTACTAAAGAAACAGCCAGTGATCTGCATGATATTTATCCATTTTGGGCAAAGAGAATTACCCGTGAGTGGGTAAGGGATAAATATTCCTATCCTCTTTGTCAAAAGATTGATGAGCGTGCTGTAGCATCTTTTAATTTTAAAACTGTTTCCATGTCTCATATTATTCCAGATCTTGAAACAATATTAAATGATGGAACAGAAAGCATAATTACAAAAATTCGGAATCAGATGAAAACATTAAGTCAGGAGGAAACAGAAAAGCTCCAAACCCTTGAGGCTATGATAATTTCACTGGAAGGGCTTAACTCCTATGCTCTTAACCTGGCAGATGAAGCATTGAACCTTGTTGCAAAAGAGACAGATGAAAAACGAATTGGTGAGTTAAATAGGCTTAATGAGATTTGCAGGCAGGTTCCTGCTAAACCGGCAAGAAATATGGATGAGGCGATTAACTCTTTCTGGATATTCTGGGTTGGCCTTGTAATGGAAAATAACAATGTATCTCTTTCTCCCGGCCGTCTTGATCAGATCTTTCAGCCCTTTTTTGAAAAGGATATGGAAAAATTATCTACAGAGGAGGAGAAGGACAATTACATAAAACATGTTATTGAGCTTTTTTGCTTTTATTTTATCAGGAACGCAGAGCATCAAAATCTTGTGCCAGATGTGGCAAACTATCTTTTCAGCGGGAGTCATGCAGAGACTGCAGTAACACTTGGGGGCATAAGACCTGATGGGGAAGATGCTGTTAATGACATGACCTATATTCTCCTCAAGGTGACAGAGCTTATGTCTATGAGGGATCCAAATATGAATGCCAGGTATAAAGTTGGTGTAAATAGCGATACATATCTTAAACGTCTTTGTGAGGTAAACTTTATAACTGTTGGTACGCCGTCAATGCATGGTGATGATGCTGTGATGGAATCTATGAAACAGAATTTAGATAATATAGAGGATATAAGAAACTGGGCATGTACCGGGTGTGTTGAAATTACAGTTCCGGGAAAGCAGGGGAATCATGCTGGTGCAACATCAATAAACATGGTTGCGGGTCTTGAGATGGCTCTTAACAATGGTTATCATCCTTTGATGAACTGGCATCTTGGTCCTGAAACAGGCAATATTGATAAAGATGATTTTAAGTCTTTTGAGGATTTTTACGAGGCTTATTCTGAGCAAATAAAATTTATAATAAAGCAGAATGTGAGTTTTAACAACATGGCTGCAGAGGCTTATGCTAATTTAAGACCAACTCCCTTTCTCAGTGCTGCAATTCAGGGTACAATAGAAAGTGGCAGGGACGTTACTATGGGGGGAGCAATTTATAATACGTCAGGTACATTTAATATAGGGCTGGCTGATGTTACAGATTCACTTATGGTAATAAAGAAACTTGTTTTTGAAGAAAAGAAAATTACCTTTAAAGAATTGAAAAGAGCAGTTGATACAAATTTTGAAAATGATCCTAAAATTCATGCAATGGTCATGAATAAGGTTCCCAGGTTTGGTTCAGGTAATGAAGAAGCAATTGAAATGGCCAATCGCGTGGCTTCTTTGATTCATGAATCATATAAATCTCACAGGAGTTACAGGGATGGCAGTTTTACTGTAGGCTTCTGGTCAGTTGCGCAGCATAGCGCATATGGTGCGTTATCAGGCGCTATTCCTTCTGGAAGAACCGCGTATCAGCCTTTTACACCCGGGCTTACTCCTCATCCCTCTGCATCAAAGAGCTTTCTTGATAATATTCGTGATGTTGCTAAGATGAATCCGCATTACATGGATAATAATATAGCGTTTAATGTAAGGCTTGTGCCTTCTATGGAAGAATCCAGAGAGACGATTATTAATACAATGTATTCCTATGTGAAAACTTATTTTGAGCAGGGAGGAATGCAGATGCAGTTTAATATTGTAAACACTGATGTTCTTAAAGATGCCATGGCAAATCCTGAAAATTATAAAAATCTGATTGTGAGAATATCAGGATATAATGCCTATTTTATTCATCTTTCCATGGATATGCAGCTTGAGATAATAAAACGAACTGAGTTTAATATATAAAAGATTTTCCGTTGATTCTTGAAATAAAGGGGAACTCTCTTGATAATGGTTTTGGGATACGTTCTGTTATTTTTTTCAAAGGTTACCCTCTTAGCAAGGAGGGTGTCTGTGAAAAATTTTTTATAAAACAGAAATTAAATATTTTTGATTAGCTTTTTCAGTTTAATCTGAAAAATTTTTTACAAGAAGTACCTGATTCCCAACATTGTTCCAGGTAATAGAATCAAAAATATTTTTTGCCATCCTTATACCCCGGCCGTGTGATAGCATGTCTTCATGGCTTTGCTTAAAACGAGTTTCAATTTTTTTATGATCAAATCCCTCTCCATCATCAGTAATACGGTATATTGCTTTTTCTGAAGTTATATGGCATTCAAGGTAAACGCGTCTTGAAGAAAAATCCGGGTTATTCTGCCGTTGCGCAATAAGAGTGAAATATGTATCTGCTTCAAGGGCTTGCGATTTTTCTTCAAATGTGACTTCAAGGTTGCCGTGCTCAATAGCATTGATGATCATTTCCCTCAGGGCTATTCTTATTAGTGAAGTCTGTTTTTGATCAATATAACGGTTGAGGTTTCGGGTTAAGCGGTGGCTTGCTTCTTCAGCTGTATAGAGCTGGTTCCCAATTTTGTAACTCATTCTTTCACTTATAAAAAATGGCTGCAATGAATCTTCGGTTATACGGGTAATTTTTCCAAGAATTTCTTCGCTTCCTGAAATAGTCAGCTTTTCCAGTTTAACCTGTATTTCATTTGATTCCAGAGTCAGGGGTGATTTATAAAGGGCTTTGAACAATACAGGTTTCCCCTTATCTTTTAATTCCTGTATTTTCTCATGAACATACTGGAGCTCAACAGATTTGTCATCAGCAGATGAATGTAAAAATTCAATAAATTCCACACCCTTTAATTTATCAGGTGATACTCCAAGCTCTGGTGATGCAGCTTTGTTTACTGTTTTAAATCTGAGCTTGTCATCAAGAAGAAAAATAACTTCATTTGTTCCTTCAACAAGAATCCTGTATTTTTCCTCACTGATGCTGATTAGCCGTGTTGCCTTGTCCAGGTTAGAGATTTTTTCTTCCAATTCCAGGTTGAGAGTTCCGATTTGCTTGTGTATATAGAGAAAGTTATTGGCTAACATAATAGCTATTCCCACGATAAGGGAAAAAAATCCATATTTTGAAATTGACAGGCCTAATGAAAGGTAAAGAGCATCGTAAATATCAAATGCTGTGCATAAAACAAGAATTATTATACCAATGAGAATATTCCCTGGAACAGTAAAAGCAAAGGCTCTTAGTATTGAATGAAGAGTATTTATACCAAGTGAAATATTTTTTCTTATGCTTTTGATAAAAGCTTTGCCTAATACAAAAAAGAGGTAATATATAATGGGAATTATGGCTGTAGCTTGCCAGATTTTAAGTACATCAAAAACAAATGCCTCAGATGGGATAATTGATGCAAGTATAAGTATTAGTGAAAAAATAGAATATATAATTGCAACAATTCCAGGTTTTTTGGAAATAATATTATCAATAAAAAATAAAAAAGCAGGTATGAGCATATACAGCGATATTACTTCAATTTTAAGCAATAATGTTGAATTGTCTATTATGTCATAAATAGCTGTTGTTCTGGATAAAATATAAAGAAAAAACAACACCCCAATAAAACCAAAATATAAATTATATTTTTCCCGCCTGTTAAAAAGAAAAAGCATTATATGATAAAGACCAAAAGCAAGGTAAATCGCTATTAGCATAAGGGTTATTCTTTCAGATGCCATAGGAGCAATATCAGCCTGTTTGTCTATAAGAACCGGCATTCTGTAAAGCCCGGTTAAGGGGTTAGAGGGGTCTCCTGTTATCCTGGCTGCAAGGAAGTTTGTTCCTGGTTTTATTAAATCTTCACAAAATGGAATTATAAGGTTTTTTTTACTTTTATTAATAGTTATATTTTCGTTGTTGTGTTGATGGTTTTTGGTTGCAATTATTGTACTGTTTAGGTATATTTCCCAGTCTTCATCTATTTCTTTTATGAAAAGTGCGGGTGTGGTTACTTTTTTATCTGTGTCAAAGGGAAATAAAAATGTATATTCCTGCGGTTCGTTTTTTTGTAGAGACAAAAATGATCGTTTGGGTTTGTCAGGCAGAGGAAGCTTGGCTATTTTTATGCTTTTATCCGGTTTGATACTTATCCACTCATTACCTTCTGGTAGTTCCTGAATATGTTTTATGTCAAAACCCTTTTTTATATAAACTTTATTATCTGAAAGAATTAAGGGGTTCGCAGCCATAAGGGATGATGTAAGGCCTAAAATAATAAGAAAGAATAATTTTTTCATATAAACCTTGAATATGTTTAACGTTATATTGTAGAAGCATATTGTGCCAGCTTCTTTCAGGTTACGATAACTATTTTTTTGGGACTATGTCAAGTTTTTTATAACTACTTTATTGAGCATAAATCGTGCAGGTGAATGTATTATTGTATTGACTTATTCTTCTATTTTTCTTTATTTTAATTATCAAATTTTAAAAAATAAACTTAGAATGATTATTTTATGCTTTTTGAGAGGTAAAATTTATGGCTTTTGGAAGGGATGGGTCAGAGCTTGAACTTTATTTATATGATATGCAGAACAGGGCTTTAAAGGAAGCCCTTAATTCCATATTGGAAATTAGTAAGGATAAAAAAGTTACAGCAATTGCTACAGAAGCACTAAAGAGGTCTCAACAGATTCAAAAATCCTTTGATGATTAAACAGCATTTTAAAATATGAGACTAATGTTTTTTTAAGAGCTTTATTTCCCCATCTGCAATAGATATTAATTTTTTTTTATATAATGTTCCCAGGGCTTTTTTATAAGTGGATTTACTTACACCAAAAAGTTCGGATATTTCCTCAGGACTGCTTTTGTCAGTAATAGAAAGAATACCTTCATTCTGCTTAAGAAATATTAATATTTTATCAGCTATTGATACAACCTTGGCAAAACCGGGTTTTTCAAGACAAAGATCAATTTTTTTGTCTTCACGTATTTTTTTTATATAACCTTTGGTTTTAAGCCCTGTTTTAATTTCCTTAAAAACTTCATTTTTATAAAGTATTCCAGTATGCGTGTTGTTTATAATGGCTTTGTAGGATATACTGGTAGTGTCATATATAAGGAGGTTTACCCTGTCTCCTTCAAAAAAGTTATGTGCTGTTTTATTAAGGTGTTTTTCTATTTTTGTAGAACCAATAATGTTTTCTTTTAATTCATTTTTAAGAATGTACACAACATAAGTACGCCCTTCTTTCATCTCTTTTTTTTGTTCACTATGCGGTACAAAAAGGTCTGTTGGAAGACCCCAGTCTAGGAATGCACCAGCTGCATTAACAGAAATAACTTTTAGTTCAACACAGTCCCCTGGTAAACCAGCAGGAATTTTTGTTGATGCAATGACAGATGATTCCCTGTTGCTATATATAAATACAGCAATTGTATCCCCGCCTTTTAATTGAGTTTGTATTTCTTTTTCAGGGATAGTGATTTCTCCAAGTTCCTTTCCATCAAGGATGTATTTGTGGTTGAATTTTTTTAATACTTTAAGCGTATTAATCTGCCCTGACTTTACCACTTTTGACCCTGCCTTAGATGAAGCTTTATTTTGACTGCTGAATTGATTGTTGAATTAGAGCAAGGTTAAAACCCAGCACTACCCTGTTGCCTATGACAAAAACAGGTGTGGGAAAAGCCTCATTTTTGCGACTGTATTCACTATCCTTTTTATAATAGGGTATTCTGTTATTTTTATAGTATTCAAATTTTTCTTTTCTGTAATAGACAAATTCACTGTTGCCTGTCTTTTTTACAAGGCTATCGCACATATCTGTGAGTTTTTTTATGTTATTCATTTGAACCTGGTTGTTTGAATCAACTATTCTGTAAGGGATAAAAATATTTCCCTTATAATTCCAGGAAGTTCCATCCTTTATTTCAGAGGGCTTTTTATAATAAGCCTCTGCCTGTTTACATGCGGAGCAGTTTTCAGCGTAAAAGTAGTAGATGGTTTTAGATCCTGTTTGTGCTATGGAAAAACTTAATCCTGACACAAGAGTTAATACCAGGGTAGCGGATAATATTTTAATCTGTTTCATGGCTGGTTTTTATCCTGTAAATACAAAATTTTTTGATTATTGAAACAATATTTAATATGTTATTAATAATCAATCATTTTATTTTAATAATTAGTGCTGATTTGGCATGTGGTTTTAAAGCGGAAAATCAAGGTGAACTAAAGCATAAATCGCTAATGCTTACCGAATATAAGAAAAATATAAAAAATGCTTGTTTTCGATAAGGAAATAGGTTGTACTTGTACGATATATATAAAGCAGACTATTAAATTTATTGCCGGGTGTAACTATTGTTTTAAGGTAGGGGCTTATGTCATCAAGAGTAGATATTGAGCAATCCAAGCTTTTTTCCGAGGTTTTGATTCAGAATAATAAAAGGCTTATCATAACATTTGTAGTTATTTATTTTCTTGCGAATGTGGCTGTTACGCTGATTAAATATACAGGTAAGGGCTCTGATTATTTAACTTATACTGATATTATTATACAGTTTTTTGTAAATTCAAGCGTAATAGGAGTAACAGTTTTATATGCAAACTATACAAAAGGGAAAAAGAGATCCGCATATGCTACAGTGACCGGATTATTGCTGGGTTTAATAGTTTTTCAGTACGCTTTTTTTGGTGCCAGCGAACTGTTTGCTGTTGTGTTTATAATTTTAGCCCTCAGTATTTTTTATTTTGATCGTAAAATAACAATTTATACAACTATTATAGTCATATTAACTCAATCGCTTGTTTATTACATAAAGCCTGAACTTATTCCTGCAGGACCTGCAAGCAATACTATTGTGAGGTATTTAATTTTTCTTTTTGTAGGTATTAGCGCATCCTCTGGCGCAGCTGCAAGTCGCTTACTCCTTAAGCTGGCTATAGAAAAAAATGATGATTCCATAAAAAATCTTCTTAATATTAAAGAGATGGCACTGGGTGTACACAAAACTATTGAGGTGCTTAAAAATCAGACTGATGATCAGGATGGGATTTCATTAAAAATGAATGATATTGCACAGCATCAGGCAGCTGCTCTTGAAGAGATTTCATCATCACTTGAAGAGCTTTCTGCAAACTCCAATTCC
>JBBAGC010000050.1:0-9599 GCA_041655115.1 Spirochaetota bacterium
AGGGAATGAATATTGGAAGAATTAATACTAAGTATGGAGATATTGAAGAATTTGAAAGAGTTTCTAAGATGCTGAAAGAGTTGAAATGTGAGATTTTGTTTGATATTAAAGGATTAAAATATATGGATTATTTGAGGGGAAAGAAATTTGATTGGCTTGCGGTTTCTTATGCTGAAACTCCTGGGCAGATAAATAATATAAGAAAATTATTTTCAAGAAAGATAAAAATTATTTCTAAGATTGAGACTATGAAGGGAATTAATAATTTGGATAAACTTCTTAAGGTCAGTGACGGGATTATGGTTGCGAGGGGAGATTTAGGAAATAATATTAGGTTGGAAAATGTCCCTATTTTTCAAAAGAAGATTATAAAAAAATCTAATAATGAAAATAAATTTGTAATTACAGCGACGGAAATGCTTTTGTCTATGGTTAATTCTAAATCTCCAGAGAGGGCAGAGGTGAGTGATATTGCGAATGCGGTTCTTGATGGTTCGGATGCAGTTATGTTATCGGAAGAAACTGCCTTAGGGAAATATCCTGCTTTAGTGGTTAAGACAATGAAAAGAATTATTGAGGCTACAAGAAGAAACGCAAGATATTTAGAGAATTAAATCTTCGGTTATTTCTTTCAATTGTTCGAGAGCATTTTCTAGTTCGTCTTTTATTTCTTCGGATAAAATATTTGGTTCGGGAAGGTTGTCTAAATCTTCTAGTGAAGAATCTTTAATCCAGAAAATATCTAGATTAGTTTTGTCTCTTTTTAGAATTTCTTCATAATTAAAACATTTAAATCTTTCAGATTCTTTTCTTAGATGTCTATTTTCAGGATTGTAGCAGTTGATGAAATCTTCTAGATCAGATTCTTTTAGAGGATTTTCTTTTAGTGTAAAATGTTTATTTGTTCTTAAGTCGTAAATCCAAATTTTTGAAGTTACTGCTTCTTTTTGTGCAATTTTTTTATCAAAAAATAAGACGTTAGCTTTAACTCCTTGAGCATAAAATAATCCAGTAGGGAGTCTTAAGATTGTATGTAAATCGCAAGTTTCCATTAGTTTCTTTCTTATTATTTCTCCGGCTCCACCTTCAAATAAAACATTATCGGGTAAGACAACCGCAGCTTTCCCATTTATCTTTAATATACTTCTTACGTGTTGTAAGAAATTAAGTTGCTTATTTCCCGTCTTAGCCCAGAAATCATCTCTTATGACCGTTAAACTCTGTTTTGCGGTGTCTCCCTTTTCTGTTACAATTGTTTCGGAAGAAGCTTTTCCAAAGGGCGGATTTGTTAAAACCATATCATATATCGCACCGGGATTTTTCTTTAATGAATCATCAAGACTTATGGGGTTTTGTTCTCCGTTTATTCCGTGTAAGTATAAATTCATAACACACAATCTCGCCGCCATTGGAACAATTTCATTTCCAGTAAAGGTTTTATGTTTTAGTTCTTCTTTTTGGTCTCTGTCAAGTTTGTGATTTTTTATAATATGATTATATGCAGAAAGTAAGAATCCGCCAGTTCCACAAGCCGGGTCGTGAACCTTCATTCCGGGTTTTGGTTTCATAACTTCCACAATTGCATTAATCAAAGGTCTTGGAGTGAAATATTGTCCAGCTCCACCCTTAACATCCGCCGCATTCTTTTCAAGCAAACCTTCATAAGCATCTCCCTTAACATCTGATTCAAGACTTAACCAATTCTCTTTATTGATAAGTTCAACAATTAATCTTCTAAGTTTTGCCGGGTCTTGAATCTTGTTTTGTGCTTTTCTGAATATAACTCCAATAATTCCCTCTTCCTTCCCAAGCTCTTGTAATGTTTCAATATATTGTGCTTCAAGCTCAGAACCTTCTCTATCAAGAAGGGCTTGCCAATTGTATTTCTTTGGAATATCTGATTTGTGATTATAAGGTTCTTTGGTTCCCTCATCGTCCATTTTCAAGAAAAGTAAATAAGTCAATTGCTCAACATAATCTCCATAAGACAGACCGTCATCTCTGAGAATATTGCAATAGTTCCAAAGTTTGTTTACGAGTTGTTGTGATTCTGTCATTTTATCTCATTCTCCAATTCTTTTATAACAAATTCAGTTAATTCTTTCAAGTTTTTAAATGAATCCACAACACCAAAACCTTTTTTATATTCATTGGGTTTTATATGAGAGATAGGTTTTCCAGAACCGTCAATAAATTCATAAGGATATCTTGCGGATTGTTCGTGTTTAAAGGTTAATGCTCCAAGTAAAGAGATAGGCAGAAATATTTTATTTAATATTTTGAGAAATTCATTATTCTTAATATTATCTTTTAATTCACTATACTTTTCATTAAACTCCTCTTCAGTTAAATTCATACTATAAGATGTACTTAAAATAGTTTTAATTTGTTCTTTTGGAATATTTGTAATATTAAAACTTTTTATCTGATTTAGTTGATTTATTTGGTTATTTATTTCATCCACTCCTTCTTTTCCAGTTATCTGCGAAATTTTAGTTTTTTGTAAGTTTAATTGCTGAATTACTCCAGATTTAAGTTTAATTGAAAATTTATCAAGAACATTATCTTCGGGTAAGAGGGCGATGTATTTTTCAATAATTTCAATAAGGAATTTTAATGGGTCGTGAGCACCTTTCCCTTTCATCTCCTTCAAGGTAAAAATGCTTTGATTATTTATCTTGATTCCCAAACAAAAAGATTTTGTTAATTTTTCAATAGCTTGTTGTAATTCAAATAAAGAAATATTGTATATCTCTCTTTCATATAAAATATTTGATGCATTTAAGTCTATTTTTGCAAGTTCAATATACTCTTTGGCAATATTCTCTTGTTGACTCATTTTTTACTCCTTTGTTTTTGTAATTCTTTCCATTCGTCTTCATCATAAGCTCTTGTAGCTGGACCAACTCTCAGATTCTTTGCTCTTCTCCAAAGTTTGTTTGATTCATAAGTTGAATCAATATTTTGTTTAAACTCCCTTAACTTATCAATTAAAATATAAACTATCATCAAAAATAGAAGTATAACTGCAAAACTCATAAGACCAAACTTCCATCCACCAAGACTCTTTATCCAATCATAAAAAAGATTAACTACAAAATTACCCAGGATACCTATTCCGAGACCGATTAACAACCAAATAAAATTGTCCCTCTTTTCAGATTCTTTTTCAATATATCTTTCTCCACCTTCAATAAATTCTCTTTTATTTTTTTCACTTAATTCAATTACCCCTTCTTTCCCACCAAGCTCTTCAATTTTTTGAGAAATTGTTTTTTCTTCGCTCATTCTACCACCCCTTCCATTTTAACCAACTTGCCTTCAAAAGCACTCTTCAAAATAGATTTTCTTAATTTCTCAGATTTCTCCAAAGATTCATTAACAACTTGCTCAATTTTATCAATGACTGAAAATCTGGATTCTATTTCTTGCACAATGAGGGTTTGTTCTTCTTTTGAACAAATAGGAACTGGTGAAATTCTTAAAGTTCCCAAATCAATAAATTTCTGAGTTGTTCCTTTGATTAACTTTTTTGATTCCAAAATTTTAAGATAGTTGGGGGAATCCAGCCAGTATTTTAAATAAGAAGTAAGTAAAAATCGTTGTTCTTTATTCTTAAATAATCCTACATTTTTAATTGCAAAATTTGGTGCTTCTTTTATTTCTACTGGATTGCCAGTAGTTCCTATCATTGCAAAAAGTATATCTCCTATTTCTACTTGCGACCTTTTTAGAACCTCTTCATAGTCCTTCTGAGAGATAAAATCTATTTTTGAGAAATTAAGTTTTCCGTTTTTAAGGTTTTTAGACGTAACCAAAGGAAATCCCTTTTCTACATATTTCGGACTATCGTGAGTTCCATCTCTAACAGAAGAACAAACTTTATGTGCATTAATAAAAAACCAATTAGAGGGAATATTTTTTAAACCATCAAAAGATAAATTGGGCAATCTTCTTGTTTTATCTTGACCAGATTTTTTATTATTAAACTCTTCTATTTCATCAATTAATTTATTTTTATTATAATAAATATTCTTTACCAATTCTCCTTTAAAAGCCTTTTTCAAAACAGCCTTCCGATAAATTTCAAGTTTTTTCTTAACGGATTTCAAAGATTTAACTGATGCATCAAGTCTTGTGAATTGCTTTTCAATTTCTTGGACAATGAGGGTTTGTTCTGAGAGAGAAGGTTTTCTTATCTTTGACTCAAGCATATTCTTGGGTTTAAGGTGGGGTATACCCGTTCCTTTCATATCTTTATTGAACTCTTCAAATTTTGATTTTAAAAAATAACTTAAATAATCTTTATCCAAATCTTTAACTTTAAGCCTTATTCTTAATATTGTTGAACCCACTGCTCCACTCACCCCAGTTCCAACAAGTCCAGAATTTGCCCCGTCTGCAACAATCAAAATGTCTTCTGGGATTGCTTCCGTATAATTTTTATCTTCCGTAAAAAACTCTGGGTCAGCTCCCCTTAAAGTATCAATGAGCAAGTAAGGAACAGAATCTTTTGTTTTTTCTTTTGTAGAATTAACTTTTTTACCTTTACGAAAATCGCATAATTCAGAAACTTGTGGATATTCAACTTTATTTATTTGTGTTTGTTGTGTCATTTTATGTTGTTTAATATTTTAATTAAAAGCCCAACCATCTTCTCAATTTGTAATTTGTCCAGATTTTCTTTTTCTCCCCACACAATAATTGAATGAGCACTTGAATTTGCACTTGGTCTGAAAGGCTTAATTAATTTAAAAAATTCTTCAATAGTTTCTTCATCAATCCCAAATTCTTTTTTTCTTTCTTCAAAATTTTTTAAAAGTAAAGTCAAATCGTGAAATCTTCCAGAATCTATTCTATAATAAATAGGCAAATTCTCTTCATTTTGGGGAAATTTTTTTCTTAAAATATCTATAACAAGATTTTCAATTAATTTTCTTGATAAAATAAATGAAGCAGTATAGGCTCCCAGTTTATAACATTTATTTATTTCTTGATTTAGATTTCTATAAAAAATATCTTCAAATTTTATATCAATTAAATCTGATTTTGCAAGTATTCTTTTAATATCCAAATCTTCTTCAAAGGAAACAAGCTGTTTTTTTTCAGAATCATACTTTATTCCACAAAGTTCAAGAAAATGAATTAAATTATTATGCCAATCTTTTACATATTCTCCATAATAATTCCAATTATCATAAGACATTGCTTTAAATCTTGTATCTGGAAACAAAACCAATAATAATTTGTAAATATCCTCTTCTTTAAGGGATTTTATATAATTTAAAAGAGCATTATAAACTTCTCCTTCTCTCTCTTTAAGGCTCCAACTTATAGATTCAATTTCTTTGATTTTTTCAATAGATAATTCGCTTACAGAAGGGTCTCTTTTTTCCTCTTTGATTTTATTTAAATCAAGTTCTTCTTGGAAGTTAAAAAATTTTAAAGTTTCCAACAAATATTCATAAGAAGAAAAACCAACATAGTAATAGCTCTTAATTAAATATTCAAATATTTTTGGATGAAATTTATTCATTGCAACTCTCCTTTAATCTCGTTATTTTATCCACAAAAGATTGATGTTCAGTTTTCCACATAACAATTTGGGGATTATTTAGAAATGCTGAGGAGCTCCCATTGTTTTGACAGAAATTAAACACGATTTTTTTATCAAAATTATTTAATGTTTTAGAACCAGATAAATAACTATCAAGATTTCTTAATATCTTTTTTATA
The DNA here is from genome assembly GCA_041655115.1 of Spirochaetota bacterium. Lineage (GTDB taxonomy): Bacteria > Spirochaetota > UBA4802 > UBA4802 > UBA5550 > JBBAGC01. Next base: position 5,737 of record JBBAGC010000050.1, read on the forward strand.
TTTCCCGCAATAATGTCTGCAAATTGAATTCCAATTTCATCTTCACTTCTATTAATAATTTTTAATTTGAAATTATTATCATTAACTTCCTGAAATATATCTTTCCAATCATTATTTTGGCATTGGGGGCTATCAATTAAAAAAATAAATTTCTTATCTGGAAATTTACTCTTAATAAACAAAAGAGTATTTTTTATATGAAAAAATTCATAGATATTTAAAAATAAAGAATTTTTTAAGGTATTGAGAATCTTTTCTTTTATATTTCTGCCATTTATATTTAAGCTTGATTCATCTTGACCATTGATTTGATTAATCAAATTGAAATTTCTTGTCTTAAAATCATTACAAAAAGTTAATGTAAAATAAGCTTCAAAATTTAAATCTTCAAAAAGAGAGTAATCGTGTCCATCTCCAAATTTAATTTCTCCTCTTACATTATTAATCTTCTTACAAAGCTCCATTTTATCTTTTAATATAAAATAATCTTCTTCGGTTAAAACTATCCAAGAACGGATATAATATTCTTCTTCATTCCAATGACCAGTTTCGTCGGAAAAAACAAAATTTTGAGACATATTTTATCCCCCTATCGTCTCATTTAATTCTTTTAAGAGAGGAGTTAATTTTATTCCGAAAACTTTCGCCGCTTTTCCAAGTCCACCAAGTTGATTGAATGGAGCATCTTCCAAATCTTCTTTCAATATTTCAATAGATGTTGCAATATGGTCTTTAATTAATCTCAACCATTTTAATTGCTCTTCGCTGAATTGAACACCTTCTTCTCTTTGTCTTCCAAGCCATTCAGCAAATCTTTTGTCAACCGTATTAAGATAAGGTTCAAGTTCTTTTGTTTTTTCAATTTCAAATTTTAATAAAGAAATAAAATTCGCAATCTCTTTATCAGTTACTCTTCCCTTAACTCTTTGGTCTTCAAGTTGTTTATATGCTTGCCAAAGTCTTGAAGGAGTTAAAACATATGGCGGAGCTTTAATCCTCTCATATAATTCTTTCAAATCATCCCAATGCAATTTTCCTTTATTATAAAAAATCTCAATTGCAGTAAGTTCCGTTTTATTTTTCTTAATAAATTCCTTAAATGAACCAACAACTTCCTTTGCTTTCTTTGTTGCAATCTCTGAATATTGTGCCTCTTCAACAACATCAAGAGAAATCTCATCTACAATAATCTCTGTTTCTTTTTTAATTTCTGGGAGTCTTTCAATGAGATTTGAATTTCCAATAAAATCCTTCAAAGATTCATTCATTCTTTTTTCAGAAACTTCTTCAATCTGGGCTTTTGTTGGCTTTGCTCCAAATTCTTGTTTTGCTTGTTCAAGAGTTTTGTCTTCATCAATTGCATCAATAAATTTCTTTGCATAATCTTGAAGAGTTTTCCCATTTGTGATTTTTTTAAGTTCAGCCGTTTGTTCTTCTGTTAGTTTCTTTTGAAGTCTTGCAAGCCTACTCACAAGAGAAGAAATTAATTCTTTTGTTGGTTTTCCGTATTGCAAGGATTTCAATAATTTTTCAAAAGATAAAAAGGGTGTTTGTTCCAATGGGCGAGTTTCATTAAGCTCATCTGATTCACAAACTCCGACAGCATCAACAATAACAAATCTCTCTTTTGCAGAAGCGTCCGGAGTAACTGAAATAAAAGATTGATTATCCATAACTCTTACTCCCCTTCCTTTCATTTGTTCAAAATAATTTCTACTCTTAACCCCTCTCATAAAGAAAACAATTTCAAGAGGTTTAATGTCTGTTCCAGTTGCAATCATATCTACTGTAACTGCAATTCTCGGGTTGTAATCATTTCTGAATTGCCTTATCAAATCTTCTGGCTTAATTCCCTCGGTTCTATAAGTTATCTTCTGGCAAAATTCATTTCCCTCTCCAAATTCTTGTCTTATAATCTCAACAATTTCTTCTGCGTGATTATCATCTTTTGCATAAATCAAAGTTTTTGGAACATGCTTTCTTCCGGGAAATATTTCAGTAAAAAGTTTTTCTTTAAATGTTCTGATAATTTTTCTGATTTGGTCTTTTGAAGTAACTTTTCTATCAAGGTCTGTTGAACCATAAGGAACTTCGTCTTCCATAACAACCCATCTTTTTTCTCTTGTTCTTCTATCTCTTTTAATTACAACTTCTCCGCTTTCAATCTTTGAACCTTCTTTTGAAATTTTTGTCCGAATATTGTAAACGGTAAAATCAACATTAATATTATCTGCAACTGCTTGCTCGTGTCCGTATTCCATAACCAGATTACTATTGAAAAAAGCAATTGTGCTCTTTGATGGAGTTGCTGTTAATCCAATTAAATGAGCATCAAAATAATCAAGAACTTGTTTCCATAAATTGTAAATTGACCGATGACATTCATCCACAATTATAAAATCAAAAGATTCAATTGGAAGAGATTCATTATATTTTACTTCAACTGGTTTTGAGGGAGTCTTTTGTTCAAATCCAGATTTTTGTTCTTCTGCCACATCAAGTTCTTTTCCAGAAATCATTGAGTATACTCTTTGAATTGTAGCAATACAAACTTTATCTGATTCTTTAATCTTGTTTGATTTCAAAAGATGAACATTGTGAAGCTCTGTAAACTTTCTTCCATCTCCGGGAACCTCAAAGTTTTGAAATTCTTGTTCTGTTTGTTCTCCAAGATTAAATCTATCAACCAAAAAAAGAACTCTTTTTGCTTTTCCTTTTTCAATTAATTCATTACATAAATTAACTGCCATTAAAGTCTTACCCGAACCAGTTGCCATTTGGACAAGAGCTCTCGGCTGGTCTCTTGCAAGAGAACTTAAAAGATTGTTTATGGCTTCTTCTTGAACTTTTCTTAACTTCTTATTATCAACACAAGGAATTTTTGTCAATCTATTCCTCAAAGTATCTTTTGGGTGTTTCATCCATTCTTCAAAAGTTTCTGGTTTATGAAAATTAAAGACCTCTCTACTTCTTGGTTTTGAATCCCAAAGATTAGTAAAACGAACTTCATTTCCATTTGACTCATAAATAAACGGCAATGGTAAGGTTATGTGCCTATAATTCTCTGGAAAGCCTTCCGCATACCCTTTTGTTTGAGTTTCCTTTCCAATGAGTGTAACCCCTTCTTTTTTTGCCTCAATGACTCCAACAGCCATTCCATTGACAAAAAGAATATAATCCGCCTCTCCAACCCCCTTTCCCATCTGGAAATATTCAACTGCAACTCCTTTTGAAGAATGAACGTTTGCAGTTTTATAATCCTGAATTTCCCAACCTGCAGCTTTCAATCCAGGATTTATTTTTTTGTGTCTTGCTTTATTTTCGGGAGTTCTTTCGTTAGACATAGAAAATCAAGGTAAACAGTTTTTATAAACCTTTCAATTAAGCGCTCAAAATCGGTTTATCTAAATAAGCAATTTCATCTTCTGTTAATTTTAATTGCTCTCTTATTATTGGATTTTTTAAAATTATTTTCAAGAGTAAGAAATCTTTCATTGCTTTTTTAACTGAGACATGATTTTGTTCAGCATATTTTTGACAGATAGATTTCTTCTTCACATTTCTTTGATTTTGTAACCAAATTTTTAAAATTCTCGAAGGTTTTTTATAATTAGTCCATCCAGTTCTATTGTATTTTTTTACTGCAGCAATTGCCGGGCCAATTAGAAAATTTTCATAGATTAAAAATCTCCAGTGTTGCTGTCTATAAATTCTCCCTCGAAAAACATCGGCTTTTGAGAGAGCATCAAAAGCTTTTGCAAGTTCTTCCCCTTGATATTCTAGGGGGATGTTCTCTTCAATCCATAAAAATATTTCATCAATCGGCATGTTTACTTCGTCATAAACTCTTAATAATTTATTAT
>JBBAGC010000051.1:0-9510 GCA_041655115.1 Spirochaetota bacterium
GGTTATATCATCTTTATAGAAAGCTTATGCGCACCTGATGATCTTACTGAATCTATTACATCTATAACAGCGGAGTATTCGGTTTGTGCTTCAACCTGTATAATTACAGCACCATCCTCTATTCTGCTGATAAATTCTTTAAGTTTGTCCTTTAGCATGGGTATTTCGATTTTGCGCTTCTCTACTTCGATTGTGGAATCTTTTTTAAGCTTTATAAAAAAAAGGTCAGATGATTTCATGGTTACGCTTTTGCTGCTGTCCGGGAGGATCAGGTTTATTCCTTCACGGAACATAAAGGCAGATGATATCATAAAAAATATTATAAGCAGAAAAGCAATATCTGACATGGATGCCCAGGAGCTGTTTTCCATGTCCCTTTTACTTTTGCGTATTTTCATCTGCTTCCTCAATAATCTTTTCAATTAAAAGACCGGAGACCCTTTCTGTGTCAGATACAAATATGTCAACTTTGTGACAGAAAAAATTGTATGCAAACAGGGTAGGGATTGCAACAATAAGGCCTGCAGCTGTTGTAAGAAGGGCTTCCTCTATTCCACTGGCTACTATTTTTGCATTAACCTGGTCAGCTGCTGCAATGTCAGCAAAGGCTGATATCATACCTGAAACAGTTCCAAGAAAGCCAAGCATTGGAGTAAGGTTCCCAAGTGCTGATATTATGCTTAGGCCTCTTTCCATTGTGGCAACTGTTGTTGAACCTGCCACTGAAAGGGATTTTTCAACTCTTTCTATTCCGGAATTTTTGTGTTTAAGGCCATTGAGCAAAACAGATGACGTCAGGTTACCGGATGATGAGCAGAATGTTTCTATAGAGGAAACGGTTCCCTTTTCAATATTCTTTTCCAGGTCATCAATTGCCTCTCTTCCCGGAATTTTCATTCTTTTGAATGCTATTCCCCTTTCAATTATAAAGCCTGCAGCAATTGCAGCAAAGAGGAGAATGGGCCACATAAAAGGGCCGCCTTTTTTAAACAGGGAGTAGAGGCTGTGCCTGGCTGGAGCTGGTTTATATTCCATGGGCTCGGATGTTTTCTCTTCATCTGTGGTATATGTACTGGATTCTGTGACTGTGGTTTTATTAGTGTTTTGAGTTTGTGCTGCCACATGTATAGAGGCTAATGCAAATGTTAGAAGAAGCAGTATGGTTATTTTTTTTGCAGTCATGACTTGTCCTGCCTGATTAGTTATTTTGTTATGCTTTTTTAAGCAAAGTAAATAGTCAAGAATATTTGTAATATTTTGTAGCAATTTTCACCTTAGGCGTTTTCTGATTATTTGCCGGCAATAAGGTTAAATCAGTATTTTTTAATTTCTTCTTTTTCAAGATTTTCCCATAAAATTTCGCTGCTGGCATAAACCTGTCTTACCAGGAGAACAGACTGGTTATTCAAAAAAACAGTTTTTACTTTATCTTGGAGTATAACCGGGTCATTGAGTGCTGGTATAAGCCCTGACTCTGTTGCTATTTGGTCAATTTCTTCCCGTTCAAGAAGCTTTTTTATAGTTGTATTTCTTTCATTATCAGCAAATTCCAGCCATCCTCTGAATCGGCCATTGTTGCCATATAGGCGCAGCCCTGTGCCTGCTAACGCTCCTATGACTCCTCCTCCTGTTCCACCATGTTCTGAAAGATGAATTCCCAGTTTTCCGGCAAGGGTGTATGCCTGATCTTTTGTGAGAACTTTTTTTGTGGCATCTTTGCCAAATTGGATTAAAGTATCCTTTTTTTTAAGCTCATTTACTGCAGCAACACAAAGCCCGGGGTCAGAGCCCTCAGCGCTTTCTGATTCAAGAAAGTTTGCACAGTACTTTATCAGGTCCTGAATATCTGGTTTGTTAATTGAAGCTTCAAAGCACATGGCGCTGTTATGCGAGGTATATGGAATTTCATCACAGACAAAGAGTTGATGTCTGGTTATTCTGGATGTGGTTCCTTTGAATATTTTTTCTATATCCTTTCTTAAAATTTCTGCCAGGTGTCCTGTGCCTCTTGACAGGAGGTTGTCAGTATCGTCAATTGTTACAAGTATATCCACTAGAGCTTTCCTCCTCTTTTAGGCTTCCGCATTCCCCCTTCGTAGAGGATTTTGTTAAGGGTATCATCTGAAAGATTGTACTTGAAGAATTTTTTATAAAAGTGACGTGTTTCTTCTTCTATATCAATGGAGTCAGAGTATTCCGGATAAATAGTTTTAACTGTCCATAAAAGCGCAAGAGGCGTTTCTATTGATCCTGGATGACCCCATCTTGATATGCCGTTTGGAAGCTTATAGACTTTGCGATCTTTTACTGCCTGAACAGAGGACCACTGTTTGCTGTTTAAAATGGTATCTACTGTGCCATCCTCGTTTGCTATTATAGCTTGTGGATTCCATAGGAGCACCTGTTCTATGTTTACAAACCTTTCCGCATCTGTAATGCTGTTTTTGCCATGAGCAGCCACGTTTATTACACCTGCTATTTTTGTCCACTCTGCGGATATTCCGGTGGCTCCGCCGGTTTTTAAAGGCTCAAGAAAAGAATGATAAATCCTTACTCTTTTATTTTCAGGGATATTCCCAATTATATTTTCAACCCTGTTTATGCAGTCTTTATAATAGGTGATGTATTCACGGGCTTCTTTTTCCCTGCCTATTGTTTTGCCTATTATTTCTATTGATTTTAACTGTTCTTCTATTGAATTAAAAGTTATAATCACATAGGGGATTCCAAGCCTGGTTAGAATGCTGGTTTCAGATTTTTTATTTGCAATATTTTCTTTTAAAAAAATAATATCGGGCTTTATGCCTGCTATCTCTTCAATATTAAGAATGCTGCTTTGATTTGGTACAGCAGCTTTTTGTATTGCCGGATTAATTTCATTAAGGAGTATATCTCTTTTAAGCCCGCGGACTACAGCTGTGATGTCTGGGCCTCGTCCAAGCATGGTTACAGCATGCCCTGTAAATGCATAGAGGCAGGCGATTTTTTTTATCTCCTTTTCTATGACTATTTCCCTTCCTGCCATATCCTGAATTTTTAAATTTTCTTTACCTCTAGTATCATTCTTTATCAGGGATATGGCTGCAAGGAGAAGGATGGCTGTTATAAGTTTAACTTTTTTATTCATTCCTATATCCTCATTTTTTTATGGTTTTAAGAGGCATTATAAAATTCAGAATTTCCCCTGGCAGATTATTTTTAAAAACTTTAGATGTTATGTTAAATATCCGTTCCATGTTTTTTTCTGATATTATTTCATTAGGTAAACCTGATGTCATGATGTTTTTATTGTGCATAAGGGCAATTTTTGCAGGAACTCCTGCATTTTCAAAATAAAAAGCGTGGTTAGGGGAATGGGTGGACATTATTATGGATATTTTTTTTGTGCGCACAAGTTCAGTTATAAGTTCCAGAAGAATAAGCTCATGCCTAAAGTCCAGGTGTGACGTGGGCTCATCCATTATTATTATTGATGTGTCCTGGGCAATAGCCCTGGCAAGAATTACAAGCTGGGTTTCCCCTCCGCTCAATGTGGTGTAAATTCTATGTTTAAGATGCTTAATCCCCACAGCTTCTATTGCTTCATCTGCTATGGAATAATCCTTTGAAGAGGGGGATGATATGGAACCTATATGGGGTGTTCGACCCATTACAACAATGTCCATAACTTTAAAGGGGAAGGACTTGTCATGTACCTGGGGCACATAGGCTATTCTTTTGGCAATTTCAGCTTTGTTAAGACAGGAGATATTTTCACCCTCTATAAGAATTGAACCGCTTTGTAGTTTGTGATAGCCAAGAATATTGTCAAGGAGAGTGGTTTTCCCGCAGCCGTTAGGTCCAAAAAGACAGAGTATTTCTCCTCTTGAAATGGTAAGTGTTATATTTTCAAAAACAGATTTATCTCCGTAAGCAAAGGAGCCGTTACGAATTTCTATTATGGAACTCACTACCAGTTTCCTCCTTTATATTTTTTAAGGAGATAAACAAAAAAAGGCCCCCCTATTATTGCAGTAATTATACTTAAGGGAATTTCAGTGCCTGTTGTTGCACGCCCTATATTATCAACAATAATAAGGAAGCAGGCGCCAAGGGATATGCTGGCTGGAAGGAGTATGCGGTTGTCGCTTCCGGTTATTATTCTTCCCATGTGGGGAACAACAAGGCCTACCCATCCTATAATGCCGCATACGCTTACTGCTCCGGCAGTGGCAAGAGTGGCGCAAAATACAATTATGATTCTGTCAAGATTAACATTGATGCCCATTGAGGACGCTTCTCTTTCTCCCATGGACAGAACATTGATTTTCCATCTCATTAAATAAAGGCCGGTAATTCCGGCAAAAACAGGTACTGAAGAGATTGCAATATCCCTGTAGGATGCTGAAGCAAGGCTCCCCATTAGCCAGAAAACAATAGAAGGGAGTTCTTCATAGGGGTTTGCCAAATATTTGACAAGAGAAAGAAGAGCCGAGAATATTGATGAAACAATCACCCCTCCCAGAACAAGCATAATAGCAGGCGTTGAATTATAAATTCTGCCTATGGTATAGCTGAAAAAAACAGCAGTAACTCCGAAAAAAAAGGCAAGGATGTAAATCATGACTGTGCCTTTAAAGAAAATAATTCCAAGGGCTGCTCCAAAGCCGGCTCCGGCACTTACTCCAAGCATGCCCGAGCTTACCAGAGGATTTCTGAAAAGCCCCTGTAATGCAGTACCGCTTGCAGCAAGAGCTGCTCCTGCCATGCCTCCAAGTATTGCTCTTGGAAGGCGTATTTGCCAGATAATATCCATGTTCACATTTCCGGGCTGATTTGTACCAGAGGTTATTCCCTGATAAAGGGTTCGCAAAGTTTCAGCAGGGGATATGGGATAGCGCCCCATAAAGAGGGATATAAATATAACTACAATAGGCACAGTTACAAGAAATATCACAAGCAGTGTTTTTTTTGTCACGCCTGGCAGATTCAGGATTTTTTTGGAATCGTTGTTTTTAAGGCAGGGCTTAGAGTTCAATTCCCCCTCCAATGTAAAAGGTGCGTCCAGGCTCTGGTATAAAGGGGTCTGTATTGTAATCATCGAGCAGGTTTTTGCAGAGCAGATATATTTCCGAGTTTTCACCGAGCTTTTGAATTATTTTTACATTAAGCATTACAGGGTTATGGAGATGTACTGGTTCAAAATATTTTGTAGAAAAGGGTGTTTCAGCAGGAAAGGGTTGTGGGCGTTCCTTCATTGCATAGGCAATCTGATTAATTGTGCTGTAGCCCCAAATAGTCAGGGTTGTTCCTGTTTTGAATCTGGCTCTTATATCAGCGCAGATCTGGTGAACAGGTGTGTATTCAAGGTATTTTCCCTTGTTTACCTTTTCCTCTGGTGTGTTGTCATGATTGCGTGTATGTAGATAGGTATAGGATAATGTCATAGAGATATTAACAAAGGAGAAAATGTCTTTAAGCTCGCCGGTTATTATGGTTTCTATTCCCTGTGATTCCACTTTCCCCAGGTTTACAGGAGGATCTATTCCTCCGGAAATTTTTTCTATACGGTTTTTGGCATTGCTTATGAAATAGTCGATTCGTATGGAATTATTTTTATCAGGCTGTGAAAACTCAAAGCCTGTGCTGAAGTTTCGCATTTTTTCAGGCTTGAGTGCATTATCCCTTTTATCATCAACTATCATGGAGTATTCGCTTAAATCCGGGAATCTGGTTTTCATTGATCCAGCAGCGCGAAAAAGAATGATTTCATCCAGTATGTCAAAGGTGAGCCCTGCAACAGGATTAATTGAATCCCTTGTGCCCAGGAGTCCGGGGTTGTTTTTAACTATATAGGCGTTTTCATACTGATACAGGGCTTCCCGATTTTTAAAGGTATGGAAAAACTGGGTGTCGTATGAAACACCAAGAGTAAAATTCAATCTGCCCAGCTTTGTTTCATTTTCAACTGCTGCTGTGAATTGTGAAGCATCAAGGCGTTTTACCGGATAGGGATCAAGGCCAAATATTGTTGCAGCAGTGGCTGGTGATTTTTCTGCTGACAGAGCCTGTTCACTTTCATTGTATATGTCGTATCTGTATAAAAGGGCAAAGTTAACAGTGTTTATCTTTGATATGACAACAGTAGGATAAAGGTTTCCTCCCCATGAGAGATATTCCTTTTTGCTTAAAAATGGTTCAAGCGCTGTGTCAGCAAGGGTTGTGTCTCCAGGCCAGGTGTGATCATTGGATGCGTATTTTTCCTGTTTTGCATTTTTGTATGTAACAAAGGTGTTTCCCTTTATCTTTATATTTTTGAATGTAAGATTAATATATGGTGACAGTGATGTATTATGGATTTGGGGCCATACAAAGGATCTGTTTCTGAATGCGGCTTTTTTTATATCCATGGGATTGGATGAAATATCAAAAAGGGGATCGCCCCAGGATGTGGCATTGTTTTTAAAATCACTTATTGCATTATGCTGGTAGCTGTTTGTAAGAGCTTCTTTATAGCTGTAGTCAGCTGTTATTCCTGCTTCATTGTTTATGTCAATATTATAGCCTAATCGTCCGGAAAAGCCGTATTTCCTGTGTTCAGTATGATTCCATTTGCCACTGTCATTGATATAGCTTTCAACAGCAGGCATGTTAAGGTCTTCAAATTCAAGGTTGTAAAGATCGTAGCGGACAAATTTGTCGAACCATTCTCTACGTTTCTTTTTATTAAGCTTTTTTGAAACAGCATAACCATTGCTTCTGCTGTACTCAGCTGCTGTATTAAAGAAAAAATTTCCCAGGGGCGCACCTGCTGATGCATTTATGGAAAAGCTGTTGTGTTCTCCATAGCTTGCCCGTGCTTCAGCATAGGGAAAGGAGGGTTTTCTGGTGATTATGTTAATTATGCCTACACCGCCGGAAGTTCCATAAAGAGCAGAGGCTGCTCCGCGGCTTACAATGATCTCTTCAATTTCGGAAACAGAGATGTCTGATATGTCTATGTCTGTGGAATAAACATCATTTACAGGTATGCCGTCTATAAGTATGGTTATCTGTTTCTGGTCAAAGCCTCTGATGCTGGCCCTCATGTGCCCTTTCCTGTGGGTTCCCACCTGGAGGCCAGGAATATTTTTGAGGGAATCGTCCAGGGTGCGATCCGAGCGGAGAATAATATCCTCCCTTTTGATAATGCTTGTGCCTGTGCTTTCCTCAATATTTGAGGGAACTCTTTCTTTTACTGTTATTTCACCCAGGTTAAATATGGGAACAGTGTTTTGCTCTTCTGCAGATGCATTAAAAATTAGTATTGAAAATATTAAAATGGATGTAATTTTTATTTTAACTGGTATCATTGTTTTCCGGATAATAAAGTATAGAGATAACAGAGCAGCCCTGGCTGCTCTGTTTAATATTATTGATAAATTGTTTTAACCTATGGTGTTGGATCACCTGGCGTGGGAATCCCATCAGCCTCTTGCAAAAATATTCTTCCTGTGTCTCCTTCCTTAACTTTTGGTTTGCCGAGAATCCAGTTTTCATGAATATCCAAGGTGATGGAAGTGGTTTGATCTTCAGATATAGTAATCTTTGCTGCTTTGTCGGCAAATGGTGTGGATGTTCCGATTTCAGCATTACTGCTATCAGTATATATGGCGTAGCGATCGTATCTGTTCATGAGGTTTTCCTGATTGCCCCCTTTTCTGTAATCGTAAAAAGCTACAACATAATACTCACCTGTTACCACCCCTGTTATGCTTACTATGCTATTATTATTTGATGCAGTTCCCTTGTAAAGTACGGGTTTATAATCTGATTGTTCACCAAGTTCGGAATAAAGGTATACGATATTAATTTTATCACCAACTTGTGGTTTTTTTCCGCTTTCTTCTATTGCTTTAGTAGCTTCATTCTCTCCACCAACAAGTGGATAACCGAAATTTTTTGCATTTGTTGAATCGCGAAAACAATCATTCTCAGTGTTTGGATCGATTTTTGGATAGCCCCATATTATATCTGAGGTATTAACTTTAACTTCAAGAGTGCCTTTAGGTCCATCTGAATCTCCGTCATCAAAGCATCCTGAAAATGCGAGCAGCACAATTATAAGTAAAGCGTAGATTTTTTTCATGAATAATTCTCCATTTTTTTACAGTTTTTATTTAAAGGGACTTTTTTTTATAAAAAGATAAAGTCAAGAGTTTTAGTAATTTTTTGTAATATTTTTCAAAAAAGTTGAAATTTGTAAGTTAATTCTATATATTGCTCTTTTTTGCAAGGGATAGAGTTTTGATCCTGTAAAAAATTATGAACGCAATTATTTATGTTAAATTTTAGTATAACCAGATTTTATACCCAGCAGGGTGAAGGAGTTAAGTTTTAAGGATAATTTTGGGCAAAGCAGAGTCTGCAGTGCAATATGCTTTGCCAGTAGCTTTTTTAAGTGGAGGAGTAAATTATTCCCCCTGAGTTTGTGAAATCGTATTCTCCCAGGGAGCTTACCCGTTTTTTAAAATCATCTGACATGAGTGCATTTATAAATGTTTGTACGCTTTTATTAAAAAAGGTGGAGTGAGGAAGTACCATGTCAAAGCTTTCCTTTTTAATTGGTTCAAATGGGAGCCCAAGGAGTTTTGCAGCAGAGATTGTTGCTATGCCTGCATCTGCCTCATTTGAAAGAATTGCCAGGCACACCTCAAAATGTGTGGATGCCTCGTTTTCGTATCCTGTAATATCATCTGCCTTAATGCTGTTTTTTTCAAAAAGGTAATCAAGAAGCACCCTTGTGCCTGAACCCTTTTGTCTGTTAATGAAACGAAGCTTTTTTTCTTTTATTTCATTGAAGCTCTTTACTTTTTCTTTAAGTGCAGGGCTGCTTATGAATCCTATTTCTCTGTAAAAAAGATGTATTACTGCAATTTTTTTATCATTCATATATGATTTTATAAAGGGGATGTTGTACTCTCCTGTTTCAGGATCAAGGAGATGGCAAAAAGCTATGTCAGTTATTCCATCTGCCAGGAGCTTTATTCCCTTTGTGCTTCCAGTGCTGCTGCTGAATATATTTATTCCAGGGCTTATGTGCTGCATGTCATTAAGGAGGATGTCAAGTATGGGGTCATTGCTTCCTGCTGCAAGTATGTAATTGCCCTGCCCTGGTTTAGCCTCTTTGGTTTTTGCATACATTCCAATGCTGCTGCGTGCATCAAGTTCAAGCCATTCATCAATAAGGTGTTTTGGGAAAATCCATTTCCCTGTGAGGCGTGTGCATGGGATTCTGTTTTCTTTTATAAGTGCATAAACCTGTTTTTCATGCACACCAAGATAGTCTGCTACTTCCTTTGTAGTCATGTAGTCGTTTTTCATTTTGTGTCCCCGCAGATTAATTCTTCTGATTTTTATATTTATAATAATAAGTAAGTATAAACATTTTTATTCTTCAAGTATTTTTTGTGAGAATATGGGGATTTCCTGTTTAAACAGGGGAGTGTAATTATCTGTTAAACTTTTATAAGTGAATAATCCTTTATTGAA